>VHCI01000053.1 GCA_016871775.1 Verrucomicrobiota bacterium
CAGCGCCGCCGCCGGACGCCGCCACTACGAGCGCTTCGCCCGTCGTTCTTGCCAAACTCACCGTCACCACCGCCACGCGCACCGCGCGGGTGCTTGAGGATGTGCCCGTGCGCACCGAAGTCATCCTCCGTGAGGACATCGAGCTGCGCAGCACGCTCAACTTTTCCCACGCCGTCGAGCTGCTCAACGGGCTGCGCGTCGAGAGCAATTGCCAGAATTGCAACACGTCCGACATCCAGCTCCTCGGCCTCAGCGGCGCCTACAACCAGATTCTCTTTGACGGCGCTCCGCTGCTCTCGGCGCTGGGCGGCGTCTACGGCATCGAGCAGATTCCAGCCGCCTTTGTGGACCGAATCGAAGTCGTGAAGGGTGGTGGCTCCGCCCTCTACGGGCCTGGCGCCGTCGCGGGCGTTATCAACCTCATCCCCGCTTCGCCGCGCGGCCGCGATGGTTTCGTCGAGGTGGGTGTCGAGTGGCAGAAGGGCTCGCCGCTGTTCTTCGCCGCCACCCGCGCCAACACCGTTCTCGCAGACGGCAAGCTCGGTCTCTCCTTCGTGGGTCAAGGCGCGCGCAACGACGCGAGCGACTTTAACGGCGACGGCTTCTCGGAACTCACCGCCAAGGAGCTCAGCGTTGCTGGCACGCAGGCGTGGTTTGTGCCGACACGCGCCACGCGGATTCGCGCCAACTACCAATACACCCGGGAAAGCCGCCGCGGCGGCAACCGGCTCGATCAACCCGAGTATCTCGCCAACATCGCTGAGTCGCTCGACACAAAGTATCACCGTGGCGGGGTTGCTTGGGAGCAGAATGTCTCGCCCGAATTCGACTTTCACGCTGGCTACTCTTTCGCCCACATCGAGCGAGGCAGCTTCTACGGCGGGCTCGGCGATGTCGTTACCGATCCGCGCGCGCCCGGCTACGATCCCCAGCAACTCGACCCCGCCGTGAGGGGCAGCGCGGCCGCCACTTCGTTCAACCAATACGGCTTCACCCGGAACCCGCTGTACTATTTCGACACGCAATTCAACTGGCGCCGCGGCGCCCATGCGCTCGCCTTTGGCGTGCAGCATAAACGCGAGTCGGTCCGCGACCAGAACCGAGATTTTACCGGCGCGAGACGCCGGGTCACCGCCGACGACACTTACCGCAACACCGGCGGCTTCGTGCAGGACGAATGGAAACTCTCGCCTGCCCTCGACCTGGTGCTCGGTTCCCGACTCGACAAAAGTTCCGTGCTCGACGACGCGATCCTCTCGCCGCGCGTCGCCGCGGCCTTTTCCGCGTCGGACCGCCTTAAGTTCCGCGCCGGTGTCTCCACCGGTTTCCGTGCGCCGGAGATCTTCAGCGAGGATCTGCACGTCGACACTCTCGGCGCCGAGCAGGTGCGCACCCGCAACGCCGTCGGCCTTACCGCAGAACGCGCTCGCACCGCCAGCGCTGGTTTCGATTGGCGCTCGCGCTTGGTCGCGCCGCGCTGGGCCTTCGACGCGACCGCTTCCGTGACCGACATCCGCGACACCTTCGTCCTTGGTGAGATCGAGACCGCGGCCGACGGATCGCTCAGCCAGACGCGCGGGAACGCCGCTGGCTCGCGCATCGATGGACTTGAGACGAACTTCTTTTTTCGCCCCGTCTCCGCGCTTCGGCTCACCGCAGGCGCGGCGTATTTCCGCTCCCGTTTCGAAAAGCCCGAGGTCGTCTTTGACGACACAGGTGGTGGCGGCACGACCGTCATTGCGACTCGCCGCTATCTGAAAACGCCCGACTGGAGCGCCGTTGCTCAGGCCGCTTGGACGCCGAACGAGCGCTTCGAGGCCTTCGCTGGCCTGAAATACACTGGCCGGATGCAGGCGCTAAACAACACCACCGGCACGCTCAACCGAACGCCCGCTTTCTATGTGGCGGACCTCGGCTTCAAGCGCCACTTTTGGATCGGTCGCCGGCAGCTCGATTGGTCCGTCGGCGTGAAGAACGTCTTCGACCAGCGTCAGCGCGATCTCGAAACCGGCGCCAATCGCGACAGCGACTATGTTTACGGCCCCCGCTTCGCCCGCTCCTTTTCCGCCAGCCTGCGTTGCAAATACTGACCCGGCGATGCAGACCGCGTCGTCCTTCGTCATTAATGCGCGGATGGCATTTTTTCTCCTGGGGTCGCACGGGAAGCACCTCCGTCGGAATCACCTCCCGGCTCGGCGCAGCGGCAGGGGGTGAAGGGCACCTGCTGAGCGCAAAAGCGCCGCGCGTCCCGGCGCGGCGAGACCAGCCGCGTGTCACCGATTAGCTGCCCGGAATCGCGCCGACGGGATCGCGTCGAGGGGGTCAGGTTGAAACCTGCAACGGATCCTCCAACCGCCGCCCCGGCGAACCCACCGGCAGGTCTCGCCGCGAGCGCCGTGACCAAGCTCGCACGGGAGGCGTGTCGGCGGCAGGTCGACGGTTGCAGGTTGCGTCCCGCTCTGTTCCGCTCGCGGCGGAGGCGATCGTTCACGGTGGTCCCCACCGCATTCTCACGGCGTTCGACGAGCAAGGAGGTGTAGAATCGGCGGCCCGAGCGTTGGATCGGCTCCGCTGACGTGATCACCTTGGTCCGCGCTGCCATCGCCAAACACCGAGCACCGGGGTTTACGGCGAAGGATCGCCGGCCGTGGCTGGCTCACTAGAAAATCAGAACCACCCACCTCACCCCAGCCAGCCCGCGGGAGAACGGGTCCGTCGCAAGCTTCCGCCGCCGCTTCCGCGACGAATGCCTAAATCTCAAGCAACTCTGGCTGCTGACGGAGGCAGGCGTCTTCATCCAAGACTTCCGCCTGCACTCTTACACCGACCGTACAGCTCCCCCAGTTTTAAGCCTTTCGCCGCTTCGTGGCAAAAAGCGCTTTAGCAATTTCAGGCTCCGGGCCGGACCGCCAAGCCGATCTGCCTCTCCGCCGGGGATTGCCAACCAACGCCAAACCTGTCACCTCTTTTACTGATCCGGTTCGTTATCAAAGTTAGACCAGTTCGTTCCGGCGTCCCTCTTACTTCCCTATGACTATGACCCGAGCGTCGTTTTTTTCCGCACTGGCCGGTGCAGCGCTGGCGGCGGTTCCCCTGCAAGCAGTCGACAAGACGAGGTCCGGCGACGGCTGGCAGGCCCTTTTCAAAGACGGCCTGGGTGACGCCACGATCGTCAGCGGCACGGCGTCGTACAAAGTCGAAGATGGCGTGCTGATCGGCACGACGGCCGACGGCAGTCCGAACACTTTCTTGATCAAGGGGCCGTACAAGGATTTCGAGCTCGAGTTCGAGGTGAAGGTCGACGACCAGCTGAATTCCGGTGTGCAGGTGCGCAGCAAGGTGGTAAAGGAGGGCGACCCAATTCCGAGCGGCACAAAGTCCAAGAAGGCGCACCCTCCGGGTCGCATGTACGGTCCGCAGTGTGAGATCGCGATCAACGGCACGGCGGGCGATTTTTACGACGAGGCACGGCGCGGTACTTGGTGGAGCATCCTGACTAAGACCGAGTCGATTCGCACTGAAGAGGCGAAGGCGGCGTTCAAAAAGGGCGAGTGGAATAGGTATCGTATCGCAGTGAAAGGGGACCGCTATCAAAGCTGGGTGAACGGCGTGCCTACGGCGGACTTTCGTCAGGCAGACGACCCCGAGGGGTACATCGGATTCCAGGTCCACAGCGTCAAGAAGGGCAGCGGTCCGTATTCCGCGCGGTGGCGCAACGTGCGCCTGCGAGAGATGAAGTAGGCCGGGATCATGTCACCATCGCTGGGGTTCCGGCGAAGAGGGCCAGTGCGGCGCTAGTCGCCGCCGAGAAAAGGAAGGAACGCTTCTCCCGCGCCTGGCGCAGCCGTCGGCGAACGCGACGTTGTCGAAGCCGATGACGGCTAGGTGCTGGGGCTGGAAATTGGCCCGCGGCGTGCCGGCAGTCTTCAATTACGTCGCAGGGAATCGCCCGAAGAGAAAAGTCCCACCCGGTAGGCCGAGCGCGCATCTCCCGCAAAACTCCTCCGCCCTCGTGTGTATCTCGGGCTCGGGTCCTAGCCGAAACTCGAGCGGGAAGTACTCGAGACCAAGCGCGGTGGACGCAGACCTCATCGCAGAAAACCCTTCGCCTCGGCCCCGGCGAGAGCGATCCTTCGCGCGGAGAATTGCGTGAGGTGATCATGATGCCGCCAGTCGGGCGCCCGGGCGGTCAGCTTTTCTGCCGCGCGACTTGAAGCCGGTAGATGTCGAGCGCGAACGGTCCGCTTGCGCCAAGCGCGATCATCGCGCGATCCGCCAGCCGCTCGCGCGCGGTGGTAATGAAGGATTGCGCGTCGCCCCAGCCCTCAAGCATCACGACGCGGCGGGGAATGGCATTGGCCTCGCCGCGCGCTCGCTGCTCTGCGTTGACCACGCCGCTCGCGGCATCGTCCGCGACAAGGAGGTGGGCGCCGCAGATGCCCGGGAGCGTCGCGAGTTTCGGTAGGAAGTCATCGCGCATCGCGGCGAGATGGACGGCGGCCGTCGATTCGCCGGCATCGTAACGCAGCGTCGCGCAAAGCCCTCCGACCGCGCGCCCATGGGAGGCAGCGACACCGCAGAGCGAGCGCGCGACCTTGCGAAAGTGCTTCACCGTCGACGAGGTCCACGGCGTCGGATGGTTAAGCCGGTCAGCGTAGTCCGATCCCCCCAGCACGTCCACGCTTTCGGTTTCGTACAAATTGAAGAACTCGAGCGACGCCGCCAACGAAACGTAGCGCCGGCCACGCAAGAAGCCGGGGATGGCGACCCGCTCGGGCATGTGCTCTTGGCCGTGCCAAGCGTAGAACTCTTCACGCCCCTCCGGCACGATGTCGTGCCAGATGGCGACGGCGCCTCCGCCGGCGAGACTCATGCGCGGATTCCTGTCGCTGAATCGTCGGAGTCTCGTCCGACAAGCGGTGGGAGGGGTGGGGTGCGCATCTTGGTAATCGTGACCGGACTTAAGTTTTCGAGCCGCCCGGGGTGTTATCCGGGATGGTACATTGGGCCGATCTATCGGTTGTTATTTGCGCTGACCCGACGGAGGGAGGCCGAAGGCCGACCGGAGTCGGGACCGCAGGGCGTCGTCGAGCATAATTCTCGCAGCTGTGGCAATCACGACGTTCATGGGGACGCCGCGGGCGGTACTCAATTCGGAATTCCTCGAGGACGAGCGGGGCCTCGGTCAGCGTCCACAGTGGCTCGCTATTGAGGCACCCTCACGGAAGCGTCCAGAGCACGATTCCACGCCACCGTTCGCAGCGGGGCGCCGCGCATGCGGACCGTCTTCGACGAGCATACGCGGGAGAGCCAGGTGCTCAAAGCGGACCGAGCCCTCAAGTCCAGCGATGCGATCAAGCTCGTGCAGGCGGCGATCACTCCGCAGGGAGCCCCAGAATTCATTCGCTCCGACAACGGCCCGGAGTTCATCGCCAACGCACTCCCGCGGTAGCGGGTAGTCATCAAGGAGTTTCGACTGATGGGTAACCATCAGCGACCGCACCGGAAGCTCGGGTATCAGACGCCAGCAAGCTTCGAGGCGAATCAATCTCCATCCCTTAGCTCTGGTCAGGGATGGATAACCAGCGTCAGTCGCATCAACCCTATTTTATTATCCGCATCAAACTTGAGTTTGGCTCGAAAATCCGTAGCTCGTTTTTCAAGTATCACTCATGTCCCCCCTTAACTTCGGTCGCCGAGAGAACGCGCTTGAAGTCGAGGAGTAAACGGCGGAGGTGCTCATAATGCTCAGGATTGCTTGCAGTTTAGCTGCCGCCGCGTGCATCGCGGCGTCCGGCACGACCGCGCCGGCACTCGCGCAGATGTCCGATTCCGGAGCATCGATCAGCGAGCGATTGAAGAAGCTTACGCGCGGGGTACAATGGCAGAGGGCCGCTGCAGTGCCGGTCACCTTCAACACGTTTCATCCGCAAGGCATGGTGAAGATTGGCGACCTGCTCTACGTGTCGTCGGTCGACATCAAGAAGCCAACCAAGCCGTATCCGCAAGCCCGCGACGGTTACGACCGGGATACCGGCGAAGGTGTCGGCCATCTGTTCAAGATGGATATGAAAGGCAACCTGATCGGCGATCTCGTGCTGGGCGAGGGCTCAATGTATCACCCCGGTGGCATCGACTACGACGGCAAGTCGATCTGGGTGCCCGTCGCCGAATATCGCCCCAACAGTCGTGCTGTCATCTATCGCGTAGACCCGTCTGCGATGAAGGCTACGGAAGTCTTCCGCTACGGGGACCACATCGGCGGGCTGGTGCACAACACCGAAGGCAAGTCGCTGCACGGGGTGAGCTGGGGCTCGCGCCGGTTCTATCGCTGGACGCTCGGCGCAGACGGCGTTCCGACGAACGCGATGACGCCGCCGGACGACCTTCGGGTCGCGAATCCGTCGGGCTATATCGATTATCAGGATTGCAAGTACCTCGGCCGTGGAGAAGCGCTGTGCTCGGGACTCAACAATTACCAGGTCAAGAAGGACGGCCCGCGCTTTCCGCTCGGCGGCCTTGAGATCGTCGATCTCGCCAACAACCGCCCAATCTTCCAGATCCCCGTGGAGCTGTGGACCGATTCCGGACTGCCGATGACGCAGAACCCGTTCTGGGTTGAGCCCACCAGCGACGGATTACGGGCGTACTTTATGCCCGAGGACGGGAAGTCCACGCTCTACATCTTCGAGACCGCGATCAAGTAGCGTCGCTGACGGCATTCGCTGGCGTCGGCCGTCGAGACGGTCGGCGAGGCGCAACGCGGGAGCGGCGAGCATGAGGAGGCGAAAGCCTAGAATTGATCCGCTGGCAGTGACAGCCTGGGGCGCCTAGAAAGGAAACCGGGTTCATGAAAGGCAAAGGACGCACGACCGAGGAAAAGATCCGCATATTGCGGGAGGCCGACAGAGGCAAAGGCATCATCGAGGTCTGCCGGGAACTTAACATCTCGGAGGTGACGTTCCGCCGCTGGAAGCGAGAGTTCGGGATGATGGAGGTAAACAAGGCGAAGCAGCTGAAGGAACTGGAGCGCGAGAACAGCGAGCTGAAGAGGATGCTGGCGGACTCGCTCCCGAAGCAAAGGGTGCTGGAGGCGATCCACGCAAAAATGGTAAGCTTGGAGCACAAGCGATGGAGGGCCGCCTTCTTCGCCGATGTCGGCCTTTTTTCCGGGCGGGCAGCGTGCCAGTGCCTCCGCCTGGGCCGCGAAACCTATCGGTATCGCGCGCGGCTGACGACGGGGCATTGGTTGCGGTTGGTGGCGCGGATCCGGGTGTTGTCGGCTGCGCGCCCGCGTTTCGGCTTTCGCCGGATCGCGGCGCTGTTTCGGGAATGAAACGGGATTTTCAGGGGATCGGATACGGGGCGGGTAAGTCGCAGCGGAGGCGGGGCTCACGTCTCGGTGCGGCGGGGCAAAACGCCGACCTCGAGACCGATGAGCGTCAGCAAATCCGGTCCGCCATTCTCGACCACGATCTCGTTCCAGCCCTCCCGGACGAGGGAGATCGGGAAACGGACGTTCAAGGCGATGTGGTCGGCGACGTGATGGGTGAGTGAGCCGCAGGGGGAGAGGAGTTGGTCGGTTCGTTCTAGGGCCAAGCGCGGCCAACTCGCGTTGAGGGAGACCGGCAGGGCTCCGATCGTTTCGCTCGCGCGCAGGATCACCTGCACAACCACCTCCAAAGGGGCATCCGCTGGTTCCGCGCACATCGGGAGACGGAACGCGTGGTAGGCGGCTGCCGGGAGTGCGAGAGGCAGTTGTGGTGGTACCTCGAACGGGATGTGCGTCAGCACGTTTGCCGCGCGCGAAAGCACGTAGTGCTTCGGCTGCCCGCGGAGCCCATCGATCCGGTGCAGGTCGCGCAAGGCGGCGTAGTCGGAGACAAGGCCCGGGATATGCGCTTGATCCGTCGTGTAGAAGTTGAACCATTCCAGCGCATCCGCGCCAAGGGCCAGCTTACCGGCCGCGTTGGCCCGAAGCATCTCGCGACTCGAGGTGATCCGGCGGACCTGCTGCACCACCGCACCATTGGCGGACCGGGTGGGCATCACGTTCGCGCCCGCCTCAAGTCCGCCGTAAATGACGGCTTCGTTCCCGAGCCGCCGACGCAGGTCGTCGTGGGGCATTTCCCACGCGGTGCACCAGAAGCCCGAGACCCCGACCCAGTCCACCACGCCTTCGCGGCAGAGGGCCTCCACATCGAGACCGATGCTCCGCAGCGTTTCCAAGCGTCCAGGAATGCGCAGGCCGAACGGATACGGGCGCCCGGTGCGCCGAGCTTGGGCATCGACGAGCGCGCGAACCTGGCGCAGCCACGTGGTCATCATCGCGATCGTCTCCGGCGTCGCGTCCGGTTCGCAGCACATCGGATTGCGGAGCCAGTCGAGCTCCAGTCCTTCAAAGTCATACTCCTCGACGACCTCGCCGATCTGGGCGAATAGCGCCGCGCGGACCTCTGCCCGTTCGAAGTTGAGGCCCTCGCGGTAAAGCGGATTGCGCATCGTCGGCGAATAGGCCGAACGCTTGAGCCGCATCTCTGGCTGCGCCAGCAGCGGGTGATTGAAGAAGCTCCCAGCCGGGTTCGCCCAGCCGTGGAAGTCATTCATCCGGACGCTTACCCACGGCGTAATGCCACTCGCCCGGCACGCTTTTGCCGTTTCCGCCAACCAATCCACCCCGGCGTCAATCAGGTCTTGGTACAGTCCGAAGAATGCCTCGAAACGGTCAAGGAAGTCCTCCACTTCCTCCGGCTTCACCGCACCCGCACTGCTTGCATGACCGCGGAAGAATTCCCGGTCGCCCCGGCGGTAACCGTCCAGAATCGAGGGAATCTTTCGGCTCGGGTACCACGCACGGGAGGCGTTGGCGTTGATCACGAAGGTGTCGATGCCGGATTCCGCGAGCAACTCCACGTAACGGAGGATCGCCTTCGCTTGGAATGGGCCGCCCACGGGCAGGCGCACGCGTCCGTGCCGACCTTGGCCATCCTTGAGCGTGAAGTCCTCCGGCTGCCACTTCTCCGGGTTGTAAAAGAAAGAGCAGGTGTCCCCGTTGAAGAGGTTGCGGTGCCGCGACCGAAGCCTTTCTCGCAGGCCCATCCGGGTATCGGGGGGGCCAGATCGCGCCACTGCGGTTGCGGCCGTCGCCGGGGCTCCGACGAGGGGGGCCAGCGCGGCGCCTGCCGCCGCTGAGAGGAGAAAGGAACGACGACTGGAGGACATGGGCGGGGACGATGGAATAGAAGGATGGCCGGGCACAACGCCTCTTGCCGATCGGCGCGCCGGCCGACCCGAAGCGGTCAGCGCAAGCTGAGAAACGTCGCCGCAATGTGGCGTCGGCCACCGTCACGGTTGAAGTAATACACTACAAGCACGCGGGTGTCGTCGATCATCGCCGACCAAGGGTAGCCGAGGTCGGTGGAGCCACCATCGTCCCGCAGAATCATCTCAGGCGCCGTCGCGGAATCGGTGCACTCAGCATTGAGCACGCGGGCCCGGATGCCGTAGGGCTTGTGCCGATATCCGTAGGTCAGGAGAACGCGGTTGTCCGGAAGTCGGAGGGCGTGGAGCGGATGACCTCGGAAGCCCATCGGGCGCCAGGGCTGGAAGGTTCGTCCGCCATCGTCGGAGCGGGCGATGCAGGCTTGGTCCTCGAGGTCCTGGGTGCGCAGGAACGCGATTAGATCCCCCTTCGGCGTCTCGTACAGTGAAGTCTCGTTGAAGGATGCCTTCGCGTCCGCAGCGATTGGCGCGCTATAGGTCCACGTCTGTCCGCGATCCTCCGAGGTCAGGAGGTGAACCGAGGTCCGGCGCGGGCTGACCTGATCGTTCGCCGCCGCTGCCCAAAAGAGCCGTCCCTCGCGGCCTTGGATCGCACCGCCGCGATTGTACGCTGGCAACGGATCGCCATGGGGGCTGAGGTACTTCTCCGGCGGAATCGTCGGCGGGGAGAATGGGCCCTTCCACGAGGCCCCCCCATCGGAGGAACGGACGAAGAAGCCACCGCTGAAGAAGGACCCCGGGTAGTTCTGGAAGACGGGCGGCTTGAGGTTCGGGATCCCGTCCGGGCGCACGAACGTCCAGAGGTACGAGAGACAAATCATTTCCCCGTCGCTGAGCTGCAGGAGGCAAGGGTCCTGCGAACCGCCGAGCGGATGCGCAAAGAGCGGCTCGGGGTCCGGACTCCATGACTGGCCATGGTCGCGGGACCGTATCGAAACAAGGTAGCTGTTCGGATCAACGTGGTGGTTGCCCTTTTCGCCGAGGGCCTTGCGATCGGGAGCGCGGCGGAAGGCGACGAACAGCTCGCCGTCCGGCCGCCGGACGACCGAGGGGAACGCGTTGTAGAAGCGGGGCTCGTCGTAGAGAATGGCGTCGCGGACTTTGTGGAGCTGCTGATCTGCTGCGGAGGCGGCGGGAGCCGAGATCGCAACGACGGCCACGACGAGGGCGGAGGGGAGCGTGAAGATGAGACGAGTCAGGAGTTTCATTAGGCGAGATGCGGAGTGCTGGAGGTCGCCGCGGGGCGCCCGGGGGTGCGGGTTTTTTTGCAGCCGAAACTGATCAGGGCGATGAAGCCACCCGCAGTCGTGAACACGAGCTTGGTAATAGCGAGGGCGCGATTTTCCACGCAACGGTCACCATCGGGTGGCCTCCATGCCGGGGTTCACGTTTTGCGCAATAGTCCGCGCGCAACCGGCCGTCCCTCAATTGCATGGAGGCCGGGTAGCCGCCGTTCCCGCCGAAGGTCGCGATCCAACGTGGCCGAGCTAGGAGACCCTTCGGGCCACTTCGACCCCGGGAGAGCGCCCGTGCGATCGCCAGAGGTGAGCCCAATGCCTCCGGGCCGGCTTGAGCGAAACCGCTGCAACTCCACGGAAGCGCCCCGGGGACACAACGCACAAACGCTTGACCTCCCTCCCGTAGCAGACGGTCAGAAGCGATAGATCACGGAGAGCGACAACGTCCGGGGAGGGCTTGGATCCACAAAGAACGCATTCTGCGCCCCGAGCGGGTATGCTTCATCCAAAATATTATCGAGATTGCCGCGCAGGGTCCAGCGGGAGTTGAGCCGGTAGGTCCCGAACAGGTTCACGAGGTTGCCGGGGTCCATCTCGATCAGTGGACCCTGTCCGACCACGCCCGTCGTGTACGCGCCGATCGCAACCTGCCGGCCGCTGATGCGCGAGAAGCCCGCCCCCAGCATCAATCCCTTCAAAGCTCCCCCCTGAAACTCATAGCGCCCGACCAAGCTCAGGTCGCCAGAATAGGAGTTGGCCACTTTATTTCCCGCTTGGTCGCGGACCTTGCCCCTGTAGTAGGTGGCCACCAACTGCAGTCCTGGAACCGGCGACAGGGCGAGATCGAAGTCGAAGCCCTTTTGGGTGGTTGATCCAATGGGGGCAAAGTAGCTGATTCCGTCGGGCCGCACCCCGGCGAAGAAAGACTGATTGGTCAGCGCCAGCTTGAAAAAGGAAAGTGTTGAGGAGATCCGGCCGTCGAGGAAGGCGGTCTTGATGCCTGCCTCGCGACCCTTGCCCTCGACGCTCGGCAGGAGATTGAGGTTCACGTCACGGCTGCCCGAAGGGGAGAAGTTCGTCGACTCCATCCCGTAGACGACCAGGTCCTTCGCGAGGTTGAGTACGAGACCGAAGCGGTGCAGCAGCTCGTCGCCCTGCGTCACCGTGGCGGGCGGCCGCGTCGCGAGATTGGCGATTCGGTTGGTCTTGATCTTGCTTTGGGTCAAGCCGACGACCGCGGTCAAACGATCCGGCAGCAGTTCGACACTCTGTTGGACGTAAACGTCGCCGCGGTAAGTCGTCGCTCCCGATCCGGGGTTCGCTGGGGCGGGGTAGTCGCGGGTCAGCGGCGCGGTGAGGAGGTCGAGCCGGGGATTCGCGATCGGCACCGTCTGGCTGCCAAATGCGGCGGAAGACCAGAATCGGCTCTTGCCGACCTCGTCGCTGTAGCTCGCACCGGCCGCGGTGGACATGCCAATTTTACCGAGTTGGTATTTGCCGTTGATGTCGAGCAGCGCGACCGAAAAGTCGAATTTCTCGTCATTGCGCCGCGCGGTAAACCTCACGGTTTGATTCGGCCAATTCACTCCTCCGCTCGGAAAGACCACGCTGCCTAGGCGCGAAAACCACCAACGCGTGGCAGCAACCTTCACGTCCCAGTTCTCCGAAAGTTTCTGGATGGCGATGAAGCGAAATCCGCGGCGATGGAAGTCTTCCATCGTTCCCTTGACAAAGTAGCCCTCATCGCGGCCCGCTCCGGTGTAGAGCTTTCCCGTTGGGGTGACGAAGTTGTTGGCGTTGGGGATGTGCAGCAGGTGCTGGTAATCGAACGCGATGCGCACCACGGTGTTTTTGGCCGAGAACTGAAGCGTGGGGTGCACCACCGTACGCTCGTCCTCCATGTTCTTGAAGTACTGGTCGCCCCCCTGCTGCGCCGCCACCAAGCGATAGGCCACGGCGATGTCGCCGACTTTCGCGACGGGTCCGGTGAAGTCGACCTCACTCCGATAGGCGCCATTTTGGTTGACGCGTGCCGTCAGCACGCGCTGCGCCTTGTTCAGGGGTCGCTTGGATGTCTTGAGCACTGTGCCACCGAGGGATGCTCCTAGGTAGAGGGTCGCCGCAGGGCCGCGGAGCACGCTGTACGAGTCGATATTGACGTTGTCGAGGTACGGCGTGCCGTCCCGCATTTCGTCAAGATAGGGGTTGTTGATGCGGGTGCCGCGCATCGCCATTGCCTCGCCAGCGTAGAAATTTGAGACGCCGGCAAATTGGAGAATGTTGGAGGAGTCAGCGTATCCCAGGTCGTCGATCAAGTCGCGCGTGACCAGCGTGACCGCCTGAGGAATCCGCAGCAGCGTTTCGTTCGTCTTGAAACCTGTAGCAGCGTTGTTGGACGTGTAGCCCCGGTCTTGGGTGGAGTTGACTTCAAACGCAGAGAGCAGGACCCGGTCGTCTTTCGGCGGCTTGGTTGAACTCGGCCCGTCGGACGAGGCCTGCTGGGCCTGCAGGGGAGGCAAGGCAAGCGCCAGCCAAGCGGAGAAAAGCGTAATGGAGTTATTGGATTTCACCGGTTTTGATTCAGATTTGGGGTATTCGGAACGCCGGGTGGTTAGTTTCGGAGCGTTTTCATGTCGAATCCGTTTTTGACGGTCAACTGGAAGGAAATCTGTGACGTGATCCTGGAAATTCGAGTCGCTTGAAGGTTCGGTCGGGGTCCAACCGAAAGGTCCCAGATCATGAAAGGAAAACGCTACAACACCGAGGAGAAAGTCCGCATCCTACGGGACGTGGATGCGGGCAGGAGCATCGTGGACATCTGTCGGGAGAAAAACTTCTCCGACGTGACGTACCACCGTTGGCGAAAGCAGTTCGGGCACCTGAACCTCAACGAGGCGAAGCGGCTAAAGGGGTTGGAGCGGGAGAACACGGAGCTGAAGAAGATGCTCGCCGACTCGATGCGGGCGAAGGAGGTTCTGGAGTACGCCCTCGAAAAAAATTGTGAGCCCGGGGCCCAAGAAGCAGGTCGTGGCAGCGGCCGTCAGAGAAGGTGTGTGCTCCGGGCGGGCTGGTTGTCGGATCCTCGGGCTGTCGCGCTCCGGGTACTGGTATCGGGCCGGTGAGCGCACGAGCCGCCAGCAGCAGTTGGTGCAGCGGCTCCCTGCGCTCAGCAACGAGAACCCGCGCTATGGCCATCGCCGGATCCTGGCCGAGCTCAAGGCGGAAGGCTGGCAAATCGGCCTGCGCTAGGTCCGCCGGCTGCGCCGGCAGGAGGGGCTGCGGGTACCGCCGACGCGCCGCCGACTCCCCCGCCGCGGACCGTCGACCGGCCTACCCACCAAGGCTGCGCAGAAGAACCGCGTTTGGACCTGGCTTTTCGTGGCCGACGCGACCGTGCGCGGCGGTGCGCTGCGCATACTGACCGTACTCGATGAGCATACGCGGGAGTGCCAACATCGAAATCGGCAGCCCGCGGCAGAATGGCTTTGTAGAATCGCTCCATTCCCGTTTCCGCGACGAGTGCCTCAATCGCGAACAGCTCTGGACGCTTTCCGAAGCGCGTGTCGTTATCGAAGACTTCCGGGGGAGGTACAACCAGAAGAGGCCCCGGAGCAAGGTCGGGTACCAGACGCCAGCAAGCTTCGCGGCGGATCAATCTCCATCCCTGGCTCCGGTCAGGGATGGACAACCAGCGTCCGTCGTATCAACCTCACGCATCATCGAGACCGAACTTAGGGGTGGCTCGAAAATACGTATCCCGTCAGTCCGAACTGCTTTCGCCAACGGTGGTACATCACGTCGGAGATGTTTTTCTCCCGACAGATGTCCACGATGCTCCTGCTCGTGCCCACGTCCCGTAGGATGCGGACTTTCTCCTCGGTGTTGTAGCGTTTTCCTTTCATGACCTGGGACCTTTCGGTTGGACCCAGACCGAACCTTCAAGCGACTCGAATTTCCAGGATCACGTCAGAGTGGTATTGCGTCGGTGAACGTAGCGTTCCGCTCAAATTCTTGCCACCCCTCCCCGCCCCGCCGGTAAGTCGGCGCTCACCCAAGCCCGCTAGTCGCGGTAATTCAAAGCCGGCGGGCGGTCGCCAAGGAGGGCGACGTATTTGAAACCGGCGCCGCGCTTCTGCTCAAACTCCACCTTGGCCTCGGCGATGACCGCGGGCTTGGCGAACAAATCGAGCAGCGTGCCGGCCACGACCTTGGCCGCGAGGTTCATGCCCTTGAGGCCGAGCGAAGCCCCACCGCAGGCGACAGCCTGCCAGCTGTGCGCGGGCGTGCCCGGCGCCCAGGTGGCGGCGCGGAGACCGACGGTGGGAACGACCCAGCTGACGTCACCCACATCAGTCGAGCCACCGCCGCCCTCGCGGCGCTGGCCCGGGACGTAGGGCGCGATAAGGCCGACCGTCTCGGGCGCCGGCGCCACGCCGAAGACGGTGCGGCCGATCTTGAGGGCAAACTCGCGCTCCTCGGGCGTGTAGGTGATGCCGCCGACGGTGGTGAGATTCTCGTGCATGAGGCGACCGAGGACGTCGTTGATGAGCAGCTCGTGGACGCCGCCGGTGACCTCGACCTTCACGGTCGTGCCGGTGCCGAGCGCGGCGCCCTGCGCGGCTTTCTCGATGCGGTCCCAGACTTCCTTCACGACGTCGCGATTCGGGCTGCGCACGTAGTAGTAAACCTCTGCGGCGGCCGGCACGACGTTAGGCGCCTCGCCACCCTTGGTGATGACGTAATGAATCCGCGTGGTCTCCGGCACATGCTCGCGCAGTAGGTTTGCCATGTGGTTCATCGCCTCGACGCCGTCGAGGGCGCTGCGGCCGCGTTCGGGGGAAGCGGCGGCGTGCGAGGCGACGCCGGAGAAACGGAACTTACCCGACTTGTTCGCCAGCGAGGACGCCATCGTGATGGCGTTGCGGCTGTCGGAGTGCCAATGCACCACCGCATCGACACCGGCGAAGACCCCGTCGCGCACCATGTAGACCTTGCCCGACCCGCCCTCCTCCGCCGGCGTCCCATAGACCCGCAAGGTGCCGCGCTGGCCGGTGGCCCGCATCCACTCCTTCACCGCTACGGCCGCCTGCACCGAGCCGGCGCCAAACAGGTGGTGACCGCACGCGTGACCAGCTGCCGAGCCCGGTCGCTCCTTTTTCTCCGGCACGGCCTCCTGCGAGACACCGGGCAGCGCATCAAACTCCGCGAGCACTCCGATCACCGGCGAGCCGCTGCCGTAGCTGGCGACAAACGCCGTCGGCATGCCGGCGACGCCGCTCTCCACCGCAAAACCCTCGCGACCCAGCTGCGCTTGCAGGAGCGCCGAACTCTTCGTCTCGCGAAAACCAATCTCGGCCCAGTCCCAGATTTTCAGGGCGATCTCATCGTAGGCCGACTTGGTGGCGTCGACGCGGGCGTGCACGTCGGCCTTTTTCGTCTGCGCGATCAGCACGCACGGCGCAGTGAGCAAAACGGCGCTGGCCGCGAGTCGAACCGGATGGAGCATGGCGGGGAGAGGTTGGAAGGGCAGACGTGAAACCGCGCCGAAAAACGGCCGCACCGACTAGAGTGGCTTCGTGAGTTCAAGGGTCCAGGCGCGGCCTTGGAAGAGGTTGCCGTGGACGCCAGCGGAGAAGCCGATCTGGTCGGACGTGTGCGGAGGCTCGCGGTCGGTCAGGTTAACGACGCCCAGCCGGATCGAGCTATTGCGCAACACCCGCATGGCTTCGGGTTTGAAGCGGTAGCCAACCGAGGCGTTGAGGGAGACGACGTCGCGGACGACGTAGCGGTAGAGGTAATTGCCGCTGTCGAATTGCCGCGAGATGTAGCTCGGCGTGCCGAGCGAAGCATAGGTGGCGACGGTGACCGTGGCGGCGGGGTCGGCGAAACGACCGGTGTAGTAGGCGCTGAGGCCGGCGTTCCAGTTGCCCTTACGCCAGCTGACGGCGGTCGTGCCGCGCCAGCGCGTGGTGCCATCCACATTGAGACGCTCGATGAACGAGGGGGCTGCCCCGGGCACATCGCGCAACTGGTAGGTGCGGATCATGTAGGACCAGTCGGCGTTGAGGTTGAAGCGGCCAATCGGAAGATTGGGGAGCTGATAGTTCAGGCTAAGGTCCGCGCCGCTGGCGTAGCCCTTCGCGAGATTCTGGAACTGGATGTTCCGGGAATCGATGCGGCCGACCGCGGCGGCCTGCTGAGACGGCGGGCGGGTGGCGTTGTAGGCGGCGAACTCGGCGATTTCCGCGGCCGTTGGGGCGGAGCGCTTGATGCCGGGGTCGCCCTTGTAGTTGGCCGTCCCGGCGCCGAGATCGATCTGCCCGATGGGGCGACCGGCGGCGAGCTGGGACTGCGTGAAGGCGTTAAGCTTCGCGGCGTCGCTGTTGACGAGCTGCGAGTCGGAATAGCTGCCGATGACGTTGGATTGATCGACCTGCCAGTAGTCGGCGGTGAGGGAGAGGCCCTTGATCTTCGGAACTTCAAGCGCGAGGCCGACGCTTTTGCCCGTGGACGTGACGGGCTTGAGCGCGAGGTTGCCGGTGGAGAAACGCTTCATGACGTAGGTGCCATTGCCGACGGTCTGCGAGCGGTAGGCGTCGTTCGAGCCGGGGGCGCTGTCCACAATGAAGCGGGTGGGCGCGTAGAGCGTGGGCAGATTGGGCGCGGAGAAGCCTTGGTTGAACGAGGCTCGCACCATAAGGCCGTCGTAGGGTTTCCAGTTCAGGCCGGCCTTGGGCCGGGTGGTCGTGCCGAAGTCGCTGTAGTTCTCATAGCGCGCAGAGCCGGTGATCTCGAGCGAGCGGACCAGCGGAATATTCCGCTGCGGGGAGAAGACGGGGATGACCGCCTCGGCGTAGGCGCTGTAAACGACGCGGTTGCCAGAGGAGTCGGGCGCGTAGGAGGCGACAAGGTAGTCGTTGTCGTACACGTTGAGGCCGACGCCCGGGGGATTGCTGCCGACGTAGGCGGGGCGGGTGTCGAGGTATTGCTCCTTCCGGTATTCGGCGCCGGTCGCGAGCGAGACGGTGTTGCCCCAGAAACGGAAGAGCGGGCCCGAGGCGCGGAGGTCCGCGCTGGTGATCGCGCTGAAACCGTCGTGGCGCCATTTCTGCGAAAACGTGTCGAGGACGGACTTCGGATTGGTGTAGGGGCGGTCGGGCACGACCGCGCCGCCAGCGACGCGGAAGGCGTAGCCGAAGGGATTGAACGCCGTGGTGTCGGTCCGCTGCACCGCGCGCTGGAAGAGCGACTCGCGGGCGGCGTTGTTGGAGACATCGGCGGTGTAGGCGCGCGTGTAGAGCGCGGCGGATTCCCAGCTCCAGTCGTTGCCGAGCTTGCCGCGCAGGCCGGCGACGCCGCGATAGACACCGGAGTTGACCTCGACCGACTCGGCGCCGAGCTCAGCGAAGAGGAGGGAGAGGAGCGTGATGCCCTGGGGCGTGCCCATCAGGCGCGGGGTGCCGTCGGCATTAGGCGCGCCGGTGGGGCTGAAGAAGCGGGAGCCGTAGGGGTTGAACGGATTGTCCACGCTGACCGGCGCGACCTGATCGGCGCTGGGGCCGTTGATCTGCACGGGCTGGCGCCGCAGGTGGGACGTCGAGTGGTAGATCGAGAAATCGCCGAACACCGTGATGCGATCCGAGAGCTCATACTCGACGTGGCTGAACCAGTTTTTCCGGTCGGACTTACTCTGGCCGGTGTTCTGATACTGGTTGAGATTGGTAAAGGACTCGGGGTTGGCGGCGCGGTTGGACGTGGGGTTGACGTTGGTGAAAGCGAGCGTACCGTTGACCGGTCGAAAGAAGCTGGCGGTCGCCGCATTGCCGATGCGGAACGAAGGGTAGATGCTCACCGCGGAACGGTCGTCGAACTGGCCGCCGAGGGCGTTGAAGCCGGCGGGGGCTCGGTCGGTGCGGTTACCCTCGCGGGAGAAGGAGCGGCTGCTGTAGGGAATCTCGTCGCGCTGAAGGAAGTCGAGGGTGGAAAGCCAGCGGCCCTTGCCCTTGGCGAATTCGCGACCGGAGGTGAGCGTGATCTGGAAATTGCGCCCGTCGCCGCGCTCGGGCACGCCGAAACGCGTGCGCAGCTCGGTGCCGCGGAGGTCGCGGCGCGAGATGTAGTGGATCACGCCGGCGACGGCGTCCGAGCCATAGATGGCCGAGGCGCCGTCGCGGAGGACGTCGATGCGCTCGATGCCCTGGGTGGGGAGCTGGTTGACGTTGGTGTAAAAGGCGGGGACGCCGGCGTCGTTGGAAGTGACGGGATGCGGCGCGAGGCGGCGGCCGTTGAGGATGACGAGGGTGTTGCCAGCGCCGATGCCGCGGAGGTTGACGTTGGCGTTGTCGCCGCGGGAGTTGGCGCCGCCGTTCTGGGATTCGTTTAGCGGGAGGTTGGTCACCTGCGGAAGCGCGGTCAGCAGCTCGACGGGCGTCAGGGCGTTGCGGGCCTCGATGTGATCGAGGTTGAACACGGTCACGGGCAGAACCTTTTCCTGATCGAGGCGCTTGATGTTTGTCCCCGTCACGGAGAAGGCCTCGAGCTTCACGGTCTCCACGTTGGAATTTTTTTTCCCGGCCGCGGTGGCGGACGGCGTGGGCGCGGCTTGGGCGAGCACGGAGGCTGGAATGGCAAGCGACAGCGCCGAGGCGGCCGCGGCGAAGAGTGCGAGAAGACGATGCGATTTCATGGCTGGTTGGTGTGGGGTGAGCTTCCGCTGCGCCCAACTCAGGACGCAAACGGAACCGCAGCGTCACACGTCGAGTTGTGGGTCGGGAAAACTGGTCGTCGCGCTGCCGCCATTTAATCTACGGTCACCGAGCGCGCGACCCAGGACGAGGAAAATTTTCGCGAGCCGGCCGGGCCGCGGTGCTTCAAAACTTCCGCGTGACTTTTGCGTAGAACGCCCGCCCGCGCGGCTCGTAGCTGCCGAGGGAAGTGCCGGTGTTGTCGGCGGGGGAGGGCGGCTCGCGGTCAAAGGCGTTGTTTAACTGGAAGGGAACCGGATTTTCAGGGGGATCGGATCCGGGAGGGGATTACTGAGCACGCACCACCACCGGAAACAACGCGGGGAAAGCATCTCGGCGAGGGAAGGCGCCCGGCGCCATGACGCGAGCGCGAAGCCCATCGACATTCGCGGGCGGCGGCGCAGGCTCGAGAGCCGTGCGCTTTAACCTGTTTCCTCGCGCTGCCACAGTCGCTCTGAGCTTCGCCGTCGCGTCGGTTTCAACTCTCGGCGCCGCGACACTCGCCGCTGCCGATACGCCCAACGCCTATGCGGCGCCGGCTTTCGCAGATCCGGCCGGCCGGCGGGCGCGCGTCGACGCGATTTTGCCGGAGATCGACCGCGAGTTCCGCGACTGCGCGGAAAAGAAAAACTATCCGGGACTCGTCTGGGGCCTGGTGCTCGACGGTGCGCTCGTGCATACCGGGGCGGTCGGTTTCGCGGACATCGCGAAAAAAATCCCGGCCGCGGCCGACACGCGCTTCCGCATCGCGTCGATGACGAAGAGCTTCACGGCGCTGGCGATCCTGAAGCTCCGCGATGCCGGCAAACTTCGGCTCGACGAGCCGGTGGCCACCTATGTGCCCGCGCTGGCGCGCACCGCGCCGCTCACGGGAGATGCGCCGCCGATCACGATCCGCCATCTGCTCATGATGGCACCCGGGTTTCCCGAAGACAACCCGTGGGGCGACCGGCAGCTGGCCGACACGGTGCCGGAGCTCGATGCGCTGCTGCGCGACGGCCTCGCCCTCGCCAATCCGCCGGGCGTGGTTTTCGAATACAGCAATCTCGCCTACGCGCTGCTCGGCCAGATCATCTCTAGCGTCACCGGCCAATCCTACCAGCGCTGGATCACCGAGACGATGCTGCGGCCGCTGGGGATGAAAGACACGGTCTGGGAGTTTACCGAAGTGCCGGCGGGCAAGCTCGCGCTCGGCTACCGCGGGACGAAGGAGGCGTGGGAACTCGAACCGCTGCTGCACGACGGCACCTACGGCGCGATGGGCGGACTACTCTCGACGGTCGACGATTTCGCGCGGTATGCGGCGCTGCACATCGGCGCATGGCCGCCGCGCGACGGACCGGAGCTGGCTGTCGTGCGCCGCGCCACGCTGCGCGAGATGCACCTGCCGGCGCTGTTTTCCGGTCTCGCGGCCCAGGCCAAGGGTCTCGAAGGCGCTGCGCAGCCGGCGGTGAATTTCTACGCCTACGGCCTGTCATGGATGCACGACAGTCGCGGCGTGACGCGCGTGGGCCACAGCGGCGGTTTGCCCGGTTTCGGCAGCAACTGGCGGTTTTTCCCCGAGTATGGGTTCGCAGTGTTGTCCTTCGCAAACCTCACCTACGCCGGCACCGGCGCCGTCAACGCCCGGGTCGCGGATCTGCTGCTCGACCGGGCGAAGCTGCCGCGCCGCGCGCTGCCCCCGTCGCCGATCCTGCGCACGCGGGCCGCGCAGGTCGCGGAGCTGGTGCGCACGTGGGATGCGGCGCTCGCCGCTCGGATCGTGGCGGAGAATTTTTTCCCGGACCGCTCCGCCGCGGCGTGGCGGGAGCAGGCACGCACGACGTTGGCCAAGGCAGGCGACGTGCTTACCGCCGGCGAGATCGTGCCTGAGAACCAGCTGCGCGGGACGTTTCCGCTTACAGGCGAGAAGGGGCGCGTCGACGTGTTCTTCACCCTCACGCCGGAGAAAGAGCCGCGCGTGCAGGAGCTGCGGTTGACGTTTGTGCCGAAGTCCTGACTTCGCCGGCGCGCTGAGGCTTCGCGGTGCGTCCGCTCGGTCGTTCAGAGCGTTTTACGCTCCGGGCGAATCGAGCCCTCCCTCGCTCCCTCCAATCGCAGCGCCAATTGAAAACCGGTGAATGCGAAAACCTGAGATTACCCTCGATTTGTAGACTTTGGGCGCAGTGGGTTTCAGTTGGTTTGGTTTTCGAAGTCAACCGGCGAGAGGTAGCCGATTGAAGAATGGCGGCGGCGGAGGTTGTAGAAGGCCTCGATCCATTCGAAGGTCGACGGGCGCGCCTCCTCGTGGTCGGCGAAGCGATGGCGGTAGATGTGCTCGATTTTGAGAGCCGAGAAGAAGGACTCGGCCCGGGCGTTGTCGTAGCAGTTGCCGCGCCGGCTCATGGAGGCGGTGATGCCGTGGGTGGCGAGCTGGGCGCGGAAGTGTTCGCTGGCGTATTGCACGCCGCGGTCGGAGTGCAACAGCAGGCCGGGGGCGCACCGGCCGCCCCGCCGCTGGACGGCCATCAACAGGGCCGTGATGACGAAGTCGGTGGCGAGGGAGGTGGAGCAGTTCCGGCGTCCCTCTCACGCCGCGACCACGTTTTTGATGTTGGGGGAGAACCGCTGCTCGTTGATCGCGATCGCCTGGCCGTCGGTCTCGCGGCCCGTGGACACGGTGAAGGCGTCGAGGCGGATCACGTCCCCGGCGCCCGCGGCGGCGGCCTGCCGCAGATGCTCGACGCCCGCGTCGTCCTTTGGCGGGAAGAACTCCAGCGAACGCAGCGGCCGCCCGGAGGAGAAGAGCTCGGAAATCGCTCCGGGTTCGGACTAGAATGGAGGCGGGTCGATGCGGACCGCCGGGGGGTTGGCGCGACTGCGTCCCGATTCAGCGATCTCGATGGAACTCAACTCGGGTCAGATTCACGACGGACGCCCTTGGTCAGTCCGTAGTCGCGCAGGTAGCTCTTCATGGCGTGGTCCACGTGCTCGAAGAATGCCTTCTCGGCTTTCGAGCCGTTACCGAGCGCGATGACCTCGACCAACTTGAGGTGCATTTCCGAGGTGGCGGTGGGGCTGACCGTCTGCAGGTAG
>VHCI01000054.1 GCA_016871775.1 Verrucomicrobiota bacterium
GGCAGCGCGAACTCGGTCTTCTCCCACTGGATGCGGATCACCCCGTTGAGGCTCTGCGCCGGCGTGTTCTGCACGGAGAGGGTCAACTGGTCCACGTTGCGCTCCAGCGCGGTCTTCTTGAGCGGCACGCGCGCCTGGTCGTTGGCCTCGTCCACCGGAACGCCCCACTTGCCGATGCTGCGGCTGAAGGCCAGCTTAGAGCCCTCGCCCTCCTGGGGAATGATGTACAGGGTGTAAACGCCCGCCGGAATGGTGGTCCCGCCGGTCTCGATCGCGTGCTGGAGGATGATGCTGGTGGCCTCGTCGGCGCCCAAACGGTCCGCCTTGCCCCAAGGCACCAGGCCGCCCCAGATCTTGCGGGCCTCACCGCCCTTGCGCGGGTGCACGGCGTGCGGGCGGCCGTAAGTGATGGTGATCATGCTGCCCTCGCGGCGGTTGGGCCCGATCACGCCGCTGGTGGTGGCGTGCGGGGTGGCACCACCGGTGCCGGCACCGGGGAGCGGCGGCGGGGGCGGCGCCTTCTTGGGGGCCGGATCGGCGGCGAACAGGCCGGCCGCGAGGGCCAGCCCGGTGACGAAGTGCGCGAGACGCGCGGGGGTGATGGTGGTCATCGGAGGAAAAAATTCACCGGTGGACGGCCGCCGTGGGACCCAAGCGACGGGCACGGCGGGCCGCCCGCAGCCAAATCGCCGCGAGCATCCCGAGGCTCAGCAGCCAATAAATGGGATCAATGACGTAGTCCCAAGCATTGCGCGATTCCAGAGCGTCCAGGCCGAAGGCCGCGAGCGCCGCCACGAGCAGCAGTCCCGCGCGCAAGCCCCCCGCGATCGACAGCACCGCCAGCGCGCCGAGCGCACTCGCCGCCAGACCGCGTTCCCAACCCCAGAAATACATGTCCAGGTCGGTCGCCACCAGCGAGTGGAGGTAGAGGACCGTGCCGGCCGCCGCGCCAAAGCCCCACAGCGCCAACCAGTCCGCTGACCCGAACCAATCACGTTCCAGCACGACGCGCGCCCAAGCAACCAAGCCGAGCCCAAGCAGCGGAAGGGAGGGGTTCGAATGGAAGCTGAAGGCGCGCATCCAGAGGGGGACACCCCCAAGCGCCAGGAAGGCCAGCCCGGCGGCCACGAGGCCGAGGAGGAGCCGGCGCCAGAGGGTAAAACCGTGCGGCGCCAGCCGGCGCCCAGCCGCGGCCAAGCCCGCCCACAGGAGCAGAACCACAGCCGAAACGTAGAACCCGACCATCGCCTGTTCCCTCATGGCGAGTTCGCCCGGTCCTGCGCTAGCGAACGTTGGTCCAGCCAGGCGATGTTGAAGCTCACGTGGCAGATCCGTTCCCGGCGCCACGTGTACGTGAGATGGATGCGACCCTGCCGGTCCTCCGCCAGCGTCGGATATGAGTACTCTTCCCACGGGGTCTCCTCGATAACGGCGCCCGCCCGCCAAGTGCGACCTTGATCAGAGGAGACGGCTAGGCGCAGGTTCTCCCGGCTGCGGGAGGCGTGGTTGTACACGATCAAGATACGGCCGTCACGGAGACGGAGCCCGTCGACCGCGGCGTCGGGGTTCGGCAGGTCCGTGTGGCGCGCTTCGGACCAGGTCCAGCCGGCATCCTGGGACAACGCGAGGCGCATTAGCCGGTCCGCGCTGCGGTCTCGCAGCAGCATCAGCACGCGATTTTCGTCAAGCGGGACGAGCGCCGGCTGGATGAGCCCGGCCTGTCCCAGCAGGTTGCGCACGCGGTAGTCGGCCAAGCGGCCATCCGCCCCGGGGGTCAGCCAGAGGATCTGCGGGAACTTGGCGGCCATCTCGTGGTAGACGGGCAGACCGATGCGCCCGTCGCGGGCGAAGATCGGCTTGTTGCGCACGAGAGTACTGAGGTTGAGAAACGGATTGAGCGTGAGGCGCTCGCTCGAACTCCAGGTCCGGCCCTCGTCGGCCGAGGTCCGTACATTCAGCGCGCTGCCCGACCAGCCGCCGACCGAGACGCTCACGAAGACCATCCAGAGCAGGCCGCGCGGGTCCGGGAAGATCACGGCGTTGCCGACCTTCTTGATGACGCGGTCGAGCTCCTGCTGGGCCATCACGCGGTCCATTTCCAGCCGCGGGGTCGTCCAGCTGCCGCTGGCCGCCGGCAGGCGCGAGGTGTAGAGGGCGACGTCGATCCCCCCCTCGCGCGAGCCCCCGTACCAGATGGCGAGGAGATCCCCGCTGGGCAGGGCGCAAAGGGAACTGCCGTGCACGGAGGGGGTATGGGCCGGGGGGGAGACCCACCCGCGGGCGAAATGCGGCACGGCGTCCGTCCAGCCGGCGGCCGAGAGCATCGGGGGAGGAGCCTGAATTCCGGGGGGCGCGACGGATTCACCGGAGCCGCCGCGACCGAGGGCGAAGGCCAGGGCGCCGAGGGCGAGCAGCACCCCGCCGACGCGGGCCCGGGGCGACAGGCGTTGGCAGGCCGGGGAGGCAGGGGGGAGACCCGGGGTCATAGCACGGGAGCGGGGGTGGGCGCCGGGCCGGCGGCGGCCTTCCGATTATGCAGGAGCAGGTAGCGGGAGGTTTCGTGGAAGGCTTCGCTCCACGCTCGCAGTTCCGCGGGGATGGCCGGGGGGATGGCGGCCGGGGCTGGTTCACCCGGCCGCGCCCACACGACCTGCTGGCGGCCGCCGGCGAAATCCTGCACGCCATACCAGCCGCCGTTGAGGGCGCCGAGCGTGCGGTCGTTGTGGTCGATGATGAAGGCGACGTTGCCCGCGCCGCCATCCGCCCGCTCCCGGGCAAGCAGGTCCCGGCCGAGGGTGGTGTTGCGGACGGTCACCCCCGCGAGGCCGGCGATCGTCGGCAGCACGTCCACCATCGAGGCGACGCTCCGGATCCGGGCCGGGGCGATCCGCCCGGGGGCGTAGAGCAGCAGCGGCACGTGGTAGCGGGTGAGGTGTTGCTCGGTCCACGCGCGCGGGAGCCGTTCACCGGCATCGCCCCCGATGCCGTGATCCCCGATGAACGCGAAGATCGTGTCTCGGAAATAAGGGGATTGCCGGGCGGCCGCGAGGAACTTGCCAAAGGCAAAGTCCATATACCGGAAGGCGTTGAGCTCCGCGAGGGTCTCGAATCCAGCGCGCCTCACCTCCGACGGAGACAAGTCGAGGCGCTGGAATTCCCCGAAGTCCTCTTTAGCGATGGTGTAGGGCCGGTGGTTGGCGGCCGTCTGGATGATCGCGAAGAAGGGTTCCTGCACTCCGCGCAGCACCGCGTCGGCCTCGAGGAAAAGATTCTTGTCGCTGATGCCCCAAACGTCGACCCGGGGGGAGCTGAAGCTGTCTTCCTCGTGCAGGCGGAGGCCGCGGATGTTATGGCTGAGGAGGCCCCGCAGATTCGCCCAGCTGGCACTGCCGCCGAGGAAGTAGAACCGCTTGTGGCCCACGAAGTCGTCGAGGACGGAGTGCTGGTCCACCATTGCCGGGTTGCGGCTGGCGGTCTCGGTGGGCGAGACATCCGGAATGCCGGTGAGGAGCGCCCACACCCCGCGGGCCGTGCCGAAATGCGGGGTGAAGCAGTGGTCGAACAGGAGACCCTCGGCGGCGAGGGCGCGGAAGACTGGGGTAGTATCGACCGGGTTGTTCCAAAGCGAGGTCTTGTAGGCGCTGAAGGATTCCGCGATCACCAGCACCACATTGGGGGGGCGGACGTTTGCTCCCGTGGAGGTTGCCTGCACCCGGGCGAAGGCCGGCGCCGTCGCAGCGGGCGGGGTTGAGAGCCCAAGGTAGGCGGACATTCGTGGCAGATGGGCGCGCACCGCCGCGGGATCGCTGCCCGTGGCGCGGAAACTCAGCGAACTGAAGAACGACTCGACCGGGTTCAGGGCGAGGCGCGCACTGGCGTCGCCCCGGAGCGCGTAGGCGTCGCTCCACCTCAACGGGTACTGGCCGACGCGGCCGTAAAGGGCCACGACCCCGGTGGCGGCCAGCGCCGCGACCCAAGGCCAATGGCCGCGGGGGGACGCAAACGGCGAGGCGGCCTCGGCCCACCGGTGGAGGCGCACGGTCAGCGCGACGCCGAGCGCGGTGGCTCCGGCCCAGCCGAGCGCCAGCCACCCTACCGGGTAGCTCTCCCACATCATCCGCCCGGAGATGCGGGCGTCGGCAAGGAAGCCTAGGACCGAGGCGTTGAGCCGCTGCTGGAGGTAGCGGACGTGCAAGTGATCCGCGACGTACAGGAGGGCTAGTACGCCCCAGCAGAGCGCCAGCCAAACCCACCATCCGCGCCGCGCGGTGCGCGACTCGAAAGCGTGCAGTCGCCCGAACCGGCCCAGCAGCAGGACCGGCAATAAAATGGCGGCGACAACGCGGGCGTCAAAGCGGAGCCCCAACAGGAAGGCGGCGCCGGCCGGAGCGTCGCCCCCGGCGATCCAGCCCTGCCCAACCCAACGAAGACCGGAGAGCGCGGCCAGCAGGAGCGCGGCCAGGGCCAGCACCCAGCGGCATACGCGACAGGAGGGGAAAAGGGAGGGCAAGGGTGAGGAATCCCCTCCCCCGCCCCGCGCACCCGCTTTCCAGCGGGGGCAGACGTGGCGGCAGAGGGGCAGCGACCGGCGCCGCGGGCGGCGCAAATCCCATCCGATGCCGGTGCGCGCCGCCGGGTCAACCGCGGAACGCGATCCGCTGCGGCGAGGACCGCTAAAGGTTCGACGCCCGGGCCCGGGTCGTAGCTAGATGCGGGGATGCCCCCCACCCCGTGCGGCCTGCCTCAAGCCGCGTTCCTGTCGCTGGTCATCGCGTTCGCCGTGCGTCCCGGGGTCGCGGCCGCCGCCACCGTGCCACCCTTCCCGGCGGAGCCCCTTGCGCCGGCCGCGGACCGCTCCGCGGAACTCGTGGCTGCGGCACGCCAACTTCTCGAGGCCGCGCAACCGGCGGTGCTGGCGGAGCGCGGGGCCCTCTGGAGGCCGGATTTCCAGGACCGCGCCGCCTACGAAGCTTCCCTCGCCCCCAACCGGGGGCGACTGGCCCGAATGGCGGGCCTTGCCGACCCAAGGGAAGCCGCCCCGGAATTCCGCGCGGACGCTGCGGCAGGGGAAGAGGGCCCGCTCGCGGTTGCGCCCGGTTACACGGTCATCGCGGTCCGCTGGCCCGTCCTCGCCGGTCTGGAAGGCCGCGGCCTGCTGCTGCGCCCGACGGGGCCCGCCCGCGCCCGCGTGGTACTGTTCCCGGACGCCGATCAGAGCCCGGAGCAACTGGCCGGCCTCGTTACCGGGCTCGAACCCGCGCACCAGGCCGCCCGGCGGCTCGCGGAGGCGGGTTGTGAGGTCGTCGTGCCACGCTTGCTGGACCGCGACGACACGCATTCCGGCAATTCAGCGATCGGGCGGCTGACCAACCAAACCCACCGCGAATGGATCTACCGGCAGTCCTTCCCGCTGGGCCGCCATCCCATCGGTTACGAGGTGCAGCAGGCCCGGGCGGCCGTAGACGCCTGGGCGCGGCGGGGCGATGGGCTGCCGGTGGGGGTCGCCGGCTGGGGCGAAGGCGGCCTGCTCGCCCTCTTCTCGTCTGCCCTCGAGACCCGGTTCGCGGCGGCGCTCGTCAGCGGCTACTTCGGTCCGCGCGAGCGGCTCGCGGAGGAGCCCATTTACCGCAACCTCTTCGGTTACCTGCGGGAGTTTGGCGACGCGGAGCTAGCCCGGCTGATCTTGCCGCGGAAACTGGTCGTCGAGACAGCCGATGGACCGGAGATCGCGGGGCCGCCGGAGCCACGTACCGGGCGCGCCGGCGCCGCGCCGGGACGCCTGACTTCCCCGTCCGGAGCTGAGGTGCGGAGGGAACTTGCCCGGGCCGTCGAGCGCGCCGGACCGTGGGCGTCGCACCTCCAGCTGATCGTACCCACCGGCAACGGGGTCCCGCCGCTGGGGCCGGCGGCGCTCGGGGCTTTCCTGCGCCAACTCGGTGGGGCGGAACTGGGGCTGGTCCCGCTAGGGCCCGCGCCCGAGGTCAGGCGCGCGCTCCCGGATCGCCCGCGCCTCCAGCACGAAGTGGTCGTGGCGCACGGGGCGCACGCGCAGGCGCAGATCCTGCCGGCCCAGCGGTCGCGGGACGATTTCCTGTGGCGGAAGGTGCCGGCGCGGGAGACCGCGGGCTGGCGGGCGGAGATGGTCCCGTTCCGCGAGCACTTTCACTCGCAGGTCATCGGCGTTTGGCCAGAGAGCAGATCGCCGGGCCGCGTTCGCGCCCGGCCGTTGGCGGAGCGGGCGGCCTGGACCGTCCACGAGGTGGTCCTTGAGCGCGAGGAGGCCCCGTTTGCCTGGGGACACCTGTTGCTGCCGCGCGGGGTGCATCCCGGAGAGAAACGGCCGGTGGTTGTCGCGCAGCACGGCTTGGAAGGGTTGCCGTCGGACCTCTGGGAGGAGGATCCGGCCAGCCGCAATTTCGCGACCTACCGGGCCTTCGCGGCGCGGCTGGTGGAGCGGGGATTCATCGTCTTCGCCCCGCACAACCTGTACCGGGGACCAAAGTTCCGGCAGTTGCAGCGGCTCGCCCATCCACTCGGACTCAGCCTGTTTTCCCTGATTACGGCCCAACACGCCGCGATCCTCGACTGGCTGGGCACGCTGCCGGCGGTGGACGCGGGCCGGATCGGCTTTTACGGCCTATCCTACGGCGGGGCCACGGCGATGCGCGTGCCGGCGCTGCTGGAGCGGTACGCGGCGGTCGTGTGCTCCGGCAACTTCAACGAGTGGGTGTGGAAGCTGGCGAACACCGAGTGGACCGGCAGCTACGTCTTCACCCGCGAATACGAGATGCCGGAGTTCAACCTCGGGGCCACCTTTGGCCACGCGGAGATGGCGGCCCTGATCGCGCCCCGGCCGTTGATGGTCGAGCGAGGGCACGCCGACGGGGTCGGGACCGACGAATGGGTTTCCTTTGAGTACGCCAAGGTGCGGCGCCTCTATGCGCGGCTCGGTATTCCGGACCGCACCGCGATCGAGTACTTCGAAGGCGGGCACGTCATCCGCGGCGAGGGAACCTACCGTTTCCTCCACCACCACCTCGGTTGGCCGGAGCCCCGCTAGGCGCAGGGGCGGTCACTTCCGACGCCAGGATCCGTCCGCGCCCGGGACCCAATCGCGGGCCAGGCCAGTTCAGCCAGTTGCGCGGCGCGATTGCGTCCGACCTCATCGGCGGAGGAACCGGTCTCGGAGGCGATGGCGGCGTAGACCTGCCGACGGTCGGTGATCTCCGCCTGAATGACCTGCTGGTCGCCGGCGGACAGGGAGCCACGCGCCTCAAGGTAGCCGCACTTGTTCTCACCGGCGACGCCTTTTTTCTTCGCCACGCCAGCGCCACGATCCGGTTGAGTTCCAAGCCGCGGGCCTCCGCCTCCACCGCGAGGTGGGGCCGGTCCAGCGCGAAAACCGTATCGGCCAACGTCACATCCCCCGAGCAGTGCCACCGTGCCGCGGTCACGCGGAATTCCGCGCCAACGAACCCGAATTCCACGCGGTCCGGGCCGGTCTCAAGCACGTCGAACCGTGCCTTCGTCCAAGTGAGCCGCTGGACCGCAGGCGCCCGCAAGGTGCCGAGGTTTATCTCGTCCAGGTCAGCGCTTACGCCCTCGATGCGCGCCTTCAGGAGTGGATGGGAAATCTGCCCCTGCCGCAGGCGGGCCGAGGCGAGTCCGGAATGCCGCCCCGCGGCCAGCGAGCCGCGCGCGGAACCCTGTAATCAGCCAGCGACGGCCATTGCGGCGGCATCCAGGGGCAGCAGCGGTTGGGGGGCGAGCAGCCGCGCGCCGAGATCCAGTTCCGTGATCCCCGCGGACCAGTCTCCGTCCCCTGCGCGTCGGGTTCGGGGACACTGCGGACCCGGAGTCCCGGAGCGGACAGCGAGGCGTCCCTGCGCCGGCGCTCCCCCTCCCGGCTCACGGTCGCGCGCCAGTCGACCTCGGGGGCGCTAGGAAAAGGCCCGGATCGGAGCGACCGGCGCCTTCGCCCTCGAGCGGCGGCGGGACGAAGCGGGGCAGTTGGAGCGCAGCCGCGGCCGGGACGGCGGCGAGCGCGGCTAGGAGGAGGCGCCAGCCCGGAAAGCGGCGCAAGCGGGAGCGGCGGACGACGGGATTCACCGGCGTCTGCCGCGGCGGTCAGGGCACGGGCACGGCGGGCAGGCGCCAGATCTCCGTCGCGTACTCGCGGATGGTGCGGTCGCTCGAGAACTTGCCCATCCGGGCGGTGTTGAGGATGGCCCGGCGGGCCCAGCCGGCGCGGTCGCGGAAGGCGGCCTCGGCCCGCGCCTGGCAATCGCTGTAGGCGCGGAAGTCCGCGAGGACCATATAGGGGTCGCCCCCGTGGAGGAGGCTGTCGTGGAGCAGCGAGAAGGCTCCGTGCTCCCCCGGCGTGAAATAATCGCTGCCGATCCAGTCGATCACGGCGCGGAGTTCCTCGTCCGCCTGGTAGCGGGACCAGGGCTGGTAGCCGCTGGCGCGCAGCGCCTCGACCTCTTCGACGGTGAGCCCGAAGATGAAGATGTTGTCGTCGCCGACCTCCTCGCGGATCTCCACGTTGGCGCCGTCGAGGGTACCGATGGTGAGGGCGCCGTTGAGCGAGAGCTTCATGTTACCGGTGCCAGATGCCTCCTTGCCGGCGGTGGAAATCTGCTCCGAGAGGTCCGCGGCGGGAATGATCCGCTCGGCGAGCGAGACGCGGTAGTTTGGGAGGAAGGCGACCTTGAGTTTCCCGTTGAGGCGAGCGTCGCCGTTGATGCGGGCCCCGATCACGTTGATCGCGCGAATGATGTTCTTGGCGAGGTCGTAGCCCGGGGCGGCCTTGGCGGCGAAGACAAAGACCCGCGGCACAACGTCGAGGTCCGGCCGCTGGAGGAGCCGGCGGTAGAGGGCGAGGATGTGGAGCAGATTCAAGTGCTGCCGCTTGTACTCGTGGAGCCGCTTGATCTGCACATCGAAGAGGGCGTCGGGGGAGACCCCGATCCCGCACTCGGCGCGGATCACGGCGGCGAGGTCCGCCTTGTTGGCGCGCTTGATGGCCATGAACTCGGCCTGGAAGGCGGGGTCGTCCGCCCAGCGCTCCAGCCCGCGGAGGCGGTCGAGGTCGCGCGGCCAGGCTTCACCCAGCTGCCGCGTGATCAGCGCGGCGAGGCGCGGGTTACACTTCAGCAGCCAACGCCGCGGGGTGATGCCGTTGGTCTTGTTCTGGAAGCGGCCCGGATAGAGGGCGTCGAACTCGGGGAACAGGTGCCGGCGGAGCAGCGCAGTATGGAGCGCGGCCACGCCGTTAACCGCGTGGGAGCCGACTACCGCGAGGTTGGCCATCCGCACCGCCTTACCGCCGCCCTCCTCAATCAGCGAGCAGGCCCGTTTCTTGGCGACCTCACCCGGCCACTTCCGCTCCACTTCGGCCAGCAGGCGGTCGTTCACCGCGTAGATCAGCTGGAGGTGACGCGGCAGCACGCGGTCGAACAGCGCCACGCCCCACTTTTCGAGCGCCTCGGGCAGCAGGGTGTGGTTGGTGTAGGCGAACGTGCGGGAGACAATGCCCCAGGCGCGATCCCACGTAAGCTGCTCCTCGTCGATCAGCACGCGCAGCAGTTCCACCACCGCGATCGCCGGATGGGTGTCGTTGAGCTGCACCGCCACCTTGTCCGCGAAGTTGTCCCACGAGTTGCCGGGGATCCGGCGGTGCCGGCGGATGATGTCGCGCAGGGAGCAGGCCACGAAGAAGTACTGCTGCACGAGGCGCAGCTCTTTGCCGTTTTCGGTCTTATCGTTCGGGTAGAGGACCTTGGAGACCGTCTCGCCCACGGCCTTCTCGCGCACGGCGTCGACGTAACCTCCGCTATTGAAAGCCGCGAGGTCGAAGTCCTCGGTCGCCTTGGAGGCCCAGAGGCGTAGAAGGTTCACGGTCATCGTGCCGAAGCCGGCCACCGGGATGTCACGCGGGACACCGAGGATGGTCTTGGTGTCAACCCAGCGGGGAAGGTAGTTGCCCCGGTCGTCGAAAACGTTCTCCACGCGGCCGTAGAGTCGCACCTCCTGCGTGTACTCAGGCCGGACCACCTCCCAGGGGTCGCCGAAAATGGTCCAGCTATCCGGGTGCTCGACCTGGTGGCCGTCGGCGAAGGCCTGCCGAAACAGGCCGAACTCGTAATAGATCCCGTAGCCGAGCGCCGGGTAGTCCTGGGTGGCGAGCGAATCGAGGAAACACGCCGCCAGCCGGCCGAGGCCCCCGTTGCCGAGTCCCATATCGACCTCCGACTCGCGCACCACGTCGACGTCCTGCCCCAGCTCGGCCAGCGCCGCGCGGGCGGTCTCGTAGAGGCCGGTCGCCAGGAGGTTGTTGCCGAAGAGCCGGCCCATCAGGTATTCGAGCGAGAAGTAGTAGACCCTGCGCACGTTATCCCGATTGTGCACGGCCTGGGTCTGGATCAGCCGCTCGTGGATGGTGTCGCGAAGGGCTAGCACGGTCGCGACCCACCAGTCCCGCGCAGTCGCCGAACTGGGATGCCGGGCGAGGGTCGAGACGAGGTGGCGTTGGATCAACGCGCGCATCGCCTCGGTGGTGCCCTCCTCCGCCCCCGGTCCGCCATTCGCCGTCCCACGATTGGTCGCGGCCGCCCGCGTCTTGCCCGCCGAACCCTTAGATTTCACTACGTTTGCCATTCGACCGGACGATCCTGAAGAAAGAACCATGCCAGCGCGAGCCCCGCCTCGCGTTTACTTCTGAAAACGACGCGCCAACTCCCCGTGGTTCAGCTCAATATAGATGGGCCGGCCTGACGGACTGGTTAGCGGACTCGCCGTGGCGAAGAGCTCCGCCAGCAGGCCGCGGACCTCCGCTTCACCAGTGGCCGCTGGGAGCCGCATGGCCTTGGCTACGGAAAGTCGTGCCAGCTCCTCGCGCGCGGGACCTAGTTCCCCGTAGGGCAGCCGGCCATCGCGGCAGGCACCGAGGAACTCGCGCAGGAACGGCTCGGCGTCGGCCGGCTCCATCCAGGCCGGGATCGCCTCGATCCGGAAGAAATTACGGCCGAACTCCGCCACTTCGAAGGCGTGCCGGCCGAGGAACGAGGTCCGGTCGAGCAGCATCGCCGCCGCGATCGCATCGAGTTCCACCGGCTGGGGCAGGAGAAGCCGCTGGCTGGGCACCTCGCCGGCCTGGAATTGCCCGCGCAACCGCTCGAACCACACCCGCTCGTGGGCGGCGCGCCGGTCGAGCAGTACCAAACCCGCCGGGGTCTCAAAGAGCACATAACTCCCGTGCGCCATTCCCACGTAACGCCACGCCGGGGCAACGCGGGCTCCAAGATCGGGCGTCGGTACGGATGACGCTGCCGGCGCGGACGCGGCGGGGGTCAGGAGTGGCGCAGCGGGGCGCGTCCACGAAGGCTCCGGCGCCGGCGGGCGCGCCGCCGTGGCCGGGAAGGGGGCGTTCCTCGCGGGGGACCCACCCCCTAGCGTGACCGCGTTTGCAGGGGCATCAGCCGCCGGGGCGGCACGCTCGAGAGCGTAATCCGCAGGGGTTCCAAGGGGCGCGGGCGGATCGGCCAGTTCCCGGAGGCGCGTGAGGATCGAGCGGATCACAAAGCCCCGCACCTGCGGCTCGCTGCGGAACCGCACCTCCCGCTTCGCCGGGTGCACATTGACGTCCACCGCGGCGGGATCGCAGTGGAGGAAGGCGAAAGCGAGCGGGTAACGGCCGCGCGGGACGGACTCGTGGTAGCTCTCGATCAATGCGTAATTGAGCGTGCGGCTGTCAATCGGCCGGCTGTTCACGAACACGAGCATCTCGTGCCGGGTCGGCCGCCCCACCCCGGGCCGCCCGACCAGCCCCTCAAGGCGCAGCCCCGGCTCCTCCGCAAAAATCGGCACGGCCAGAGCCGCCAGCTGGCGGCCGAAGATCTCGCCGACCCGGTCCGCGAGCGTGCGGCACTCCGGCGAACGGAAGACGACCCGGCCGTCCTCGACCAAGGTGAAGGCCGTGCCCGGGCACGCCAGCGCGTAGAGGCGCACGCAATGGATGATGTGCGCGGCCTCCGTGGCGTCGGTCTTGAGGAACTTACGCCGCGCCGGCACCGAATTGAACAGGTGCGCAACTTCAATCGAGGTGCCTTGGGCGCGGCCGCAGTCGCGCACGTGCATAAGGCGGCCGCCATTCACCAGCACTTCGGTGCCCGCTGGATCGTCTGCCGTGCGCGTCTGGAGGGTGAAGCGGGAGACGCTGGCGATCGAGGGCAGGGCCTCGCCGCGGAAGCCGTAGCTCGCGAGGCGGTCGAGGTCCCCGGCCTCGGCGATCTTGCTGGTAGCGTGGCGCTCGAGCGCGAGGAGGGCGTCGTCGCGACCCATCCCCTGACCGTTGTCCTCCACCCGCATCAGGGCGCGACCACCCTGCCGAAAATCCACTGCGATGCGAGTGGCGCCAGCGTCGAGGGCATTCTCGACCAGTTCCTTGACCACAGCGGCCGGGCGCTCGATGACCTCGCCCGCGGCGATCTGGTTCGCCACACGGTCGGAGAGGATGCGGACTTTGGCCATCGCGCCCTTGCTCGGCGTTCTCCGCCCCGGCGTCAATCCCGCGGAGGCCCGTCCGCCGGCGGCGGCTGTAGGCGCGGCGGCGGCGCGCGGTGGTCGCCGAGGCTCGCGAGGTAAGTCATCGCGCGGAACGGGCGCAGGATGGCGTTGCCGATGAGCAGCGGCTCAACCGGATGCCCGCGGTCCTCCGGCAAGCGCGCGATGAGCTGCGACAGAACCAAAGCCCCCGCGACCACGGTCAGGAAGAAGATCTGAAAGACAGCGGCATCGATGCCCCGGCCGCCCTCCGCCTTCAGCACCAGCCCCCAAAGGATGGGCGCGAGGCCGCCCAGCACCGCCGTGAATGCGCCGTGGATCGAGACCGCGAGGGTGCGATCCCGCTCCCCGATGGTCTTTGGGAGGTACTGCAGGTTCGCCATCACCCAGACCGCCGCCGCGAGGCCGAGCAAGAAATAGGACACGAGCAGCGCGGGAATCCCGCCCGCCCCCCACTTGAGGAAGATCCACCAGAAACCCGCGACGACCGCGTAGAGTCCCAAGGCCAGCAGGAAGAACGGCCGCGCCCCCAGCTCGTCGATGCGCCGCCGTAGGATCCACGCCGCCGCCATCACCCCCGCGTATCGCGCCACCTCGAAGACCATAATCTGCGCCGTGGAAAGCCCCGGCCCGACCTTCAGGTAATACGCCGCGAACGGCGGCAGAGGCGTCACGATCGCGGCGCCCACCCCCGCGAGCCACACGTACTTCCGGAACACGGAGGGCGCGAACAGATGACGTGGCGTGTCGCGCAGAACCTCGCGCAGGCTCACGGGCGCCGGCCGGGGCGCGTCCGGAAGTTGGCAAAGCGAGTAATAGCTGACGAAGGCCCCGGCCAGCGCGATCACGTACTGGAACAGCAGGGCCCAGTACACCGGTAGCATCGCGAAAAGGCCGGCGCAGACGAGCAGAGTGCCCACGCTCGCCACCGCCGAGGCGAACTGGTCGCTCCCGAAATAGCGGCCGCGGACCCGCTCCGGCAGGATCGCGTAGAACCAGGCGATCCCCGACGCCGCCCCGATGGAACGGAAGAGGCAGAACAGGAAGACGCTCCAAACTAGGGTGTCCGCCATCCACGGCCGCGGTCCCCGGAGCGCCACCGCCGCGAGCACCGCCGGAACCGCGAGGAACACGGCTCGCGTCCGCCACCCGCCAAGCATCACGGCCTTGAAGCCGTACCGTGGCAGCAGCGCCGTCGAGAGGATCTGCACCGGGGTGAGGACAAAGACGAAGGAGTAGGCCAGCCCGACCTGGAACGGGGTCGCCCCCAGCTCCTCCGCGAAAAGGACCATCGGTGTGCCGATGCCGATCTGCCACGCGATGGCATTGAAGAACGCGAAGATCAGGCCGGGCCGGAACGGCGCCAGATCCGGGTCAGAGCGCGCGGTGGGAAAGAGCGCGCGCATCACGCTCCGGCCATCGCCGATTCCCACCGCCACCCCGCCGCCCCTTCCCGGCGCGGCCGCCCGCCCGTCCCGTGCACTTAGAGGAGCTCCCGGCGCCAGTACGCCAGCTGGCGGGCCACCTGCGCCGGACCCGGCATCCCGGTGCCCCGGCGCTTGGCCATCGCCCGCCGCAGGTCGAACACGGCCGCCCAATCGCCACCAAAGCCGGCGTGCACCCCGCGCACGTCCGCCGTGGGCAGCCGGTCGAGGGCGACCCCGGCCTTCTCCGCCAGCCGCACGACCACACCGACGGCGTGGTGCGCCTCGCGGAACGGCACGCCGCGCTCCACGAGGTAGTCCGCGAGGTCGGTCGCCAGCAGCGCCGGGTCCGCCACCGCCGCGGCACACTGTTCTGCCCGGACCCGCAGGCCCGCGAGCGTTCCCGCAAGGACCTCAGCGCAAAGGGCGACTTGGTCAAAGGTGTCGAACACTGGCGGCTTGTCCTCCTGCAGGTCGCGGTTGTAAGTGAGCGGTAGCCCTTTCGCCAGCGTGAGCAGCGTCTGGAGGTTGCCCTGCAGTCGCGCCGCCTTGCCCCGGAGCAGCTCGCAGGCGTCCGGATTCTTCTTCTGCGGCATCAGCGACGAGCCAGTGCAGAAGGCGTCGGGCAGGTCCACGAACCCGAATTCCGCGCTCGCCCACAGGATCAGGTCCTCGGCGATGCGCGAGAGGTGCACGCCGAAGACGGCCCCCGCCGCGGCGAAGTCGAGGAACAGGTCGCGATCCGCCACGGTGTCCATCGAATTACGGGTCACGCGCGGCTTCCCCTTCGCGTCAACAAAACCGAGCGCCCGCGCGGTGAACTCCCGGTCGATCGGGAGGGTCGTGCCCGCGATCGCCCCCGCGCCGAGCGGACACCAGTTGGCGCGCTCCGCCACGTCGCCTAGGCGCGCGTGATCCCGGTCCAGCATTTCCATCCAAGCGAGGAGGTGGTGAGCGAACCGCACCGGCTGCGCACGCTGAAGGTGGGTGAAGCCGGGGATCAGCACCTCGCGGTTTGCCTCCGCGAGGCCGAGCAGCGCGCGCTGCGCCCCGCGGATCCGCGCCCGGAGCTCCCCGCACGCGTGCTTGAAAAACAGCCGCATGTCCGTGGCGACCTGGTCATTGCGGCTCCGCGCGGTGTGCAGCTTCGCCGCGGCGGGCACCCGCTTGGTCAAGGCTTGCTCGATGTTCATATGGACATCCTCCAGCCGGGTGTCCCACGTGAACTGCCCCGCCGCGATCTCCCGCCCGATCGCCGCCAGCCCGCGGTGGATGGCCGCCCGCTCCCGCTCCGTGATCAGCCCCACGTGCGCCAGCATCGCCGCGTGCGCCTGGCTGCCCTGGATGTCGAAGGGCGCGAGGCGGCGATCGAAAGAGACGGACTCGCTGAACCGCAGCATCAGCTCGGCGGGACCGGCGGTGAATCTACCGCCCCAGGTGGCGTGGGAGGACTTGGCCATAAGCGACAGGTGATGCGCGCCGCCTCCGCGCCCTGCAACGCGAAACCGGGCCGCTCCGCCCTTGCCCCGCCCCCGCCCGCGCATCCAACATCGATCAATGCGCCGCCGGCCGCGAACCGCCCTCGCCTCCCTCGCCGTCCTGCTGCTGCTTCCAGCCATCCGCGGCGCCCTCCCCCTGCCCGTCCGCGTGGAGGTCGACCCAGCGTGGACGTCCATCTACGTCGGCGTCGTGACGCTGCGCACTACGGAATTCAACCGCGGGACGGACGGTGCATTTCACGCCACCTACACCGCCCGCGTGATCCCCTATTTTCCCGCCAACGAGGCGGGCGTAATCTCGATCGCGGTGTCCGATGCGGATCTGGCGCGCCTGCTTACGGGCGAAACCATCGACTTCACGGGCTCCGCCCGCAACGGGCAGGGCGAGGCACGCGCGGTCTCGGGTCGCGCCACCCCGGTCGATGTCCGCCAGGGAGGCCTCAAGGTCCGGGTGCGTGTCTCGCCCCGGATCGAGCTCATCTTCAACACGACCTACCGCTTCGCCACCGCGGCGCCTGAGGGCCTTAATCCCACAGGAAGGTGACCGGCGCGTCGATGTCCGGGTGCAGGCTGCGATGTACGGGACAGGCCCGGGCCGCGCCCATCAGCGGGTGCGCCGCGGGGTGATCGGCGGGCAGCGGCACGCGGACCTCGGTGACTAGCCGACCGATGCGCCGCGGCAGGTCGGGCGCCATCTCCTTGCGCACGGTGAAGGTGAGCCCGCGCAATTCCACCCCGTGCTTGCGCGCCGCGATGGCCATGGTGGTAGCGATGCACGTGCCGAGGGCGGTCGCGACGAGATCGGTGGGCGAGAACGCCTCGCCTTGGCCCTGGTTGTCGCGCGGGGCGTCGGTCTGGAGCACGGACCCGGACGGGCCGTGGCGGACGCTGCAGTGGAGGTTGCCTTGGTAACGGCCGATGATTTCAACCATCCCCCGAGCCTCGGCGCCCCCGCGCCGCGCCGCAATCCCAAGGTCGCGGTCAACGCCGAGTCCGGCGGAAAAGGTTTCCCCGCATCCTGCCGGAGGGTTCAACTGCCGCCACGCTTCCCACGATGACCCCGCTCCCCTTCCCCGTGCCCTTGGCCCCGCGCCCGCTCCTTGAGCGGATCGTCCCCCTTGGTCTCGCCGCCCGCAAGCCGCGTCACTTCCGCGAGATGGCGGCAGCGGTGTGGGAAAACCGAGACGCGCTCGGCTACGCGTGGCAGGTGCTTTCCCGTGGAGTGTGCGACGGCTGCGCGCTTGGCGTCGCCGGCCTGCGGGACTGGACCATCTCGGGACCGCACCTCTGCCTCACCCGGCTCAGCCTGCTCCGCCTCAACACGATGGGCGCGGGCGACCCCGCGGCCCTGGCCGACGTCGGGGCGCTGGCCGGCTGGGACAACACCCGGCTGCGCACCCTAGGCCGCCTCGCCTTCCCCATGGTCCGCCGGCGCGGCGAGCGCGGCTTCCGGCAGGCCGGCTGGGACGAGGCGCTCGCCCGGCTCGGAGCCCGGATCCGCGCGACGGACCCCGCGCGCCTCGCCTTCTTCTTGACTGCCCGCGGCGTCACCAACGAGGTCTTCTACCTCGCCCAGAAGGTTGCACGTTTCCTCGGCACCAGCCACGTCGACAACGCTGCGCGCCTCTGCCACGCGCCGTCCACCGCGGCGATGCGCGAGATGACCGGCACCGCCGCCGCCTCTTGCAGCTACACCGATTGGATCGAGTCGGATCTGATCGTGCTGTTCGGATCCAACCCCGCGAACGACCAGCCGGTCGCGATGAAGTACCTGCTGCTGGCCAAGCGGCGCGGCGCGCGGATCGTTGTCGTCAACCCCCTGCTGGAGCCCGGGCTGCACCGCTACTGGGTCCCCTCCGACGTTCGCAGCGCTCTCTTCGGTTCGGACTTCGTCGATGAATGGTATCCGGTCGCGCCAGGCGGGGACGTCGCCTTTCTCTACAGCGTGCTCAAGGCGCTGCTGGAACGGGGCGGCGTGGACACGGCCTGGATCGCGGAGCACACCGAGGAGTTCGCGCGGCTGCGAGAGGTGGCCAAGGGAATGGACTGGTCGCAGCTGGAAGCCGCAAGCGGCCTGGCACGCGCGCAACTCGAAGCCTTCGCAGCCACCGCGGCCCGCGCGCGGCGCGGGGTGTTGATCTGGAGTATGGGCATCACCCAGCAACCGGAGGGGGCCGACGGGGTGCGGATGATCCTGAACCTCGCCCTCGCCCGCGGCTGGATCGGCCGCGACGGGTGCGGCGTCGTCCCCATCCGCGGTCACTCCTCCGTGCAGGGCGGCGCCGAGATGGGCTGCTACGCCACCGCGCTGCCCGGGGGCGTACCGCTGACCGGGGAGAGCGCGGCGGCGCTCGAGGCGCAGTACGGGTTCCCCATCCCCAGAGGCCCAGGCTACACCGCCCCGGCGATGGTCGAGGCGGCCCACCGCGGCCAACTCGACGTCCTCTACTCCGTCGGCGGCAATCTCCTGCGCACGCTGCCGGACCCGGACTGGGTCCGCGCGGCCCTCACCCGCGTGCCCGTGCGGGTGCACCAGGACATTCTAGTGACCGACCAGATGCTGCTGGAACCGGCGGAGGAGGTCTGGCTCCTGCCGGGAAAGACGCGCTACGAGCAGGACGACGGCGGGACCGAGACTAGCACGGAGCGGCGGGTGATGTTCAGCCCGGAACTGCCGCGACAGGTCGGTGAAGCCCGCGCGGAATGGAAGATCCTCCGCGACGTCGCCGTTGCGGCGTGGCCGGAACGAGCCCGCCTTCTTGGCGCGGAGAACGGTCAGGTCCTGCGCGAGGAAATCGCGCGCATCGTGCCGTTCTACGAGGGGATCCAGCGGCTGGCACGGACCGGCGACGCGTTCCAGTACGGCGGGCGGCACCTCTGCGCGGGCGGCGTGTTCCCCCGGCCCGGCGGGCGGGCCCGTTTCACCAGCCCGGCTCTGCCCGGCCCCGCCGCGCCCGAGGGGACGTTCCACGTCAGCACCCGCCGCGGGAAGCAATTCAACACCCTCATCCACGCGGAGGTGGATCCGCTGACCGGGGCCGCGCGCGACAGTATCCTCATCGGCGCGGAGGACGCGGCCCGGCTCCGGCTCCTGCCGGGGGACGCGGCGGAGCTCGTCAGCGCCACCGGACGCTTCCGCGGGCGGATCTTTTTCGCTCCGCTCGCCCCGGGCGCCCTGCAGGTCCACTGGCCGGAGGGCAATGTCCTGCTCCCGCGCGACGGCCGCGAAACCAGCAGCGACACCCCGGACTACAGCGCCCGCGTGCGCCTCGAGCGACTCGTTGCCCCGTGAACCTGGACCGTTGCCCCTCTCCCGTCGTGCGCTGGCGCGACACCCGCGCGGCGGAGGCCGCAACCGATTTGGTCGCGGTCGAGGAACCTCTGGAGGTGCGGGTCCGTGGCCGGAGCGTGGCCGTGCTGATGCGCACGCCCGGGCACGACCGGGAGCTCACGGCGGGATTTTTATTCACGGAGGGCATCCTGCGGCGCGCGGAGGACCTGCTGGATCTGCTGCCGTGCCGCGAGCAGCCGCGCGGCGAGGCGGGCAATGTGGTCGAGGCGGTCCTCGCCCCCAGCGTCGACGTCGACTTCGCGCGCTTCACGCGGCACGTCTTCACCTCGTCGAGTTGCGGCGTCTGCGGGACGACCACCCTCGACGCGCTGTTCCGCACGGCACCGCCGCTCGCCCCGGGTCCCCGGCTGGAGCCGCGCGCGCTGGCAGCCTGGCCCCTGCTTCTCAGAGGCCGCCAGCCGCTCTTTACCGCGACCGGCGGCGCGCACGGCTGCACGTTACTCACGCCGGAGGGGCGGATCGATTGGGCGCACGAGGATGCCGGCCGGCACAACGCGGTGGACAAGGCGATCGGCGCCGCGCTGCTCGCGGGCGCGCTCCCGCTCTCGGGCCACGGCCTGATGCTCAGCGGCCGGATCTCCTTCGAACTGGTGCAGAAGGCGCTGCTGGCCGGCGTACCGGTGGTCGCGGGGATGGGGGCGCCCTCCAGCCTTGCCATCGCCTGCGCCCGCCGCGCGGGTCTCACCCTCGCCGGGTTTGTGCGGGAGGATCGCTTCAACGTCTATGCGGGCGGTTCCCGCCTGGGTCTGGGGGACGCCGCGTGAGGATCGCCGCGCTCCACGTTTCCCCGGGGCACAACTACTTCGGCCACCACGGGCGGGAGCCGGGTGCGCACGCGATCGCGTCGGTCGACGCCGTCGAATGCCTTGCCGGCCGCGGGCTACGCGGCGACCGCTTCCTCGACTACAAGCCAAACTACGGGGGGCAGGTCACCTTCTTCGCGGAGGAGGTGCACCGGGAGCTCCGCCGCCGCCCGGACACGCCGCCCCATCCGGCGCACGCGTATCGCCGCAACGTCCTGACCCGGGGCGTGGAACTCGGGGGGCTCATCGGGAAGGAATTCACCGTGCAGGGGATCGTGTTCCAGGGCGTCGATGAATGCCGGCCCTGCGCGTGGATGGACCGCGCCGTGAAGCCCGGGACGGAAGCTTGGTTGCGCGGCCGGGGCGGCCTGCGCGCGCGGGTGCTGAGCGGCGGCTGGTTACAGGTGGACTGCCCGACCGCGGCTGGGCTCTTGCTCGCCGGCGGCCGCGCGCGCCGGTTGGGGCGCGACAAGGCTACCTTGCCGTGGGGGCAGTCCACGCTGGGCGAATATCAGGCGGGGACGCTGGCGCGCACCGGCTGCTGGCCGCTCTGGCTGGCGTGTCGCGCGGAACAGCCGTGGACCCCGGCCGGGTTCCAGCGAATCGAGGATGAGCCGGGCCAAGGCGGGGTGATCGAGGCGCTGATCCGGGCCTTGGCCAGCGCGCCAGCGCCGGTGCTCGCGTTGTTGGCGGTGGATCTTCCCGGGGTGCCGGCGGCGTCGCTGGAGGCCAGCGTCGATCGCGCGCGGGAGCGGGGGCTCTCGGTGGTGCCACGCAGGGATGGCCAGCATCAGCCGCTCGCGGCCGCCTGGCACCGTTCCGCCCTGCCCGAGTTGCAGGCCGCGCTCGACCACAGGGATTCCCTGCAAGCCGTCTGTCGGCGGCTGGTTGAGCAGGGCTTGCTAGAATCGCCGGAGGAGGCGCCTGCGGACGGGGCGGGCAGCTTCGCGAACCTCAACACGCCCGAGGATCTCGCCCGCTGGAGCTCCCGTTTCGCGAAAGCGCCCGGCGCCGCGTCGCGCTCGGAAACTGCGGGGAGAAGCTGACGTCGGGTGAGCCGCGCTTCCCGGCGGCCGTGTGTCACCCACGCCGGCGGAGGCGGGCTTGGCGCGGTGGCCGGGACTCGAACCCGGGACCGACGGTTTAGAAAACCGTTGCTCTGTCCGGCTGAGCTACCACCGCGGAAGCCGCGAAAGGGGTACGCCCCAGAGATTTCGCGGACAAGGGAAAACCACGCTTGACTCACCTCCGGCCAAACCTACAGTCGATTCCTCCACGGTCAACGGGGTGGTAGCTCAGCTGGTTAGAGCGTCTGCCTGTCACGCAGAAGGTCGCGGGTTCGAGTCCCGTCCATCCCGCCAGTTTCAGAAGCCCATGGTCTCCAACGAGATCATGGGCTTCATGCTTTTCCGGGACCATCGAGTTACAGCACAGGTTACAGCGCGTTTGCCGTTGTTCGTAAGAATTCGCACCTCGCCGTAGGCCCGAATGCAGCCCCGTTGGAATCGGACTGGGGGCCGCCGTGCCCGGCCAAATCAGAGTCCCGAAACCCCAGACCCCACCACCCCCCGCCGGCTACCGGGCAATCACACGAAACCCGCGCGGACTTTGGCGCGGATTTTCGCATTCACCGGTTTTCAATTGGCGTTGCGATTGGAAGGAGCAAGGGAGGGCTTGAGTCGCCCGGAGCGCAAAACGCCCTGAGCGACTGAGCGAACGCACCGCGCAGCCTCAGCGCGCCCGCTGCTCTTCTGCCGCAAGCAACGCGGCCAGCAGGGCCACCGCAGCGTCGACCTCTCTTGCCGATTCAGCGCCTTGTCTCGCCACGTGGCCCTTTCGCCCCTCAGTCCTCCACCAGCGGGGAATCTCCCGCCAGTTCGTGGGCACAGGGCCGATGTGGTCGCCGCGGATCACCGCCTTTGCGGCGAATACGGCGAAGTCTTCAACTCGTTTGGTCAGTCGGATGGTTTTCATCCGCATACGGCTGGTGGAGGCGCTTTCCACGCGCCAGCACAGCGGTAGTAAGCTTCAGTAAGCCTCAGCCCTTCAGGTATCAGCCCGTTGCCGGCAGTCTCGAGGGGCGAAATTACGGTCCGGGCGTGAAACCGTCTTCGGTTCCCGCCGTGGGCTTGTACTGGCCGGTGCGGGTCGTGCCCGACCGGTAGTTGTAGAGCTCGATCACGCGGGTCAGCTCGGTGAGGGAGATACGGCCATCGCGATTCGAATCGGCGGTATGGAGAGAGGCGGACCGAATCACCAACGGATCGGGCTTGGCCATCGTCTGGTAGTTCGTGCCGGCGTGAGAGGGACGCCGGAACTGCTCCACCTTTGATGTCAGTCTGAGACGTTGGTTGATGTGGTGGGTTTGGCGGTCGTTGGCAATCTCAGGCGGAGGGACGGACC
>VHCI01000055.1 GCA_016871775.1 Verrucomicrobiota bacterium
CGCGCCTTGTAGCGGGGCTCGACCTTGTTGATCACGTAGATTTTACCCCGGCGACGCACCACTTGACAAGCGGGGTGACGCTTCTTGGCAGACTTGATGGAGGAAACGACTTTCATAAGGGGAGAGAACACCCCGCGGCCGGGGGGAGTGTCAACGGAATAGTTGGCCGCCGTCAGTTGCTTTCCGGGTCCTCGGGCTCACCGGCGAGCAGGCGCCATTCATCCCCCTCGCGGCCGAGGAGTGTGCGCCAAAGCGAGGCGTCGTGGGGCAGCGCAAGGAGGTCCTCGGCGAGGAGGGCGACCACCCAGGACTGGGCGCGGAGTTCCCCCTCCAGTTGGCCGCCGGACCAGCCGGAGTAGCCGAGGAAGCCGCGGACGTGGGCGTCCTCCTCACCGACCAGCTGGGCCGCGCGGTCCAGCTCAAGACCGAAGTGGAGGCGGACGCCACCGGACGCGACCTGCCAGCCCGCGAGGAGGAGCTGCCCGGGCTCGACGGGGCCGCCAGTGTAGAGCGGCACGGATGCGAGGGGCCCAAGCGCGAACTCGCCCTTGAGTTCGCCGAGGCGGCGGCCGACCGGGCGGTTGAGGATGAGTCCGCGCGCGCCCTCGGCGCCGTGGAACGACATCAGCACAACCGTGCGACGGAACTGGTCGTCGCGCAGGCGCGGGTGAGCTAGCAGGAGGGAGCCAGCGAAAGAGGTGGGGGTGGTCTGGCGGCGGCCGGCCATCGTGCTCAGAGGCGCAGGATGCGGACCCCGGCCTCCGCGAGGAGGGGGGCGACGATCGGGTCGTTCTGGTAATCCTGCCGATACTTGATCTCGGTGATCCCGGCGGAAACGAGAATCTTGGCGCAGTTGAGGCAGGGGTAGTGAGTGACGTAGGCCACGCAGCCGACCACCGAGCTGCCGCGGCGGGCGGCGTCGGCGACCGCGTTCTGCTCAGCGTGGACCGTAGCCTGCTCGTGGCCATCGCGCAGGCGAGAGACGTGGGGCGTGCCGGGGAGGAATCCATTGTAGCCGGCCGCGACGAGTCGGTGCCGGTGCTCGCCGCCGGTGACGATCACGCAGCCCACGTGGAGCCGCTCGCAATTGGAGCGGGACGCGATCAGCACGGCCGTGGCCATGAAGTACTCGTCCCAGCTCGGCCGATGCGCGAAGCGCGCGGCGGCTTCGGCGATCAAGTCGACCGGGGCGGGTGTCGCGGGGGAGGAGTCGGGGGGCATCGCGGGAAAGCGGCACCTTGGGCGGGGCGGGCCCGGGGGGCAATCCCGCGGTGGCGGGGCGCCGCGCGCGGGGTTGACCGGTGGGGCGGCGCCCCCCCACCCTCCCCTCATGGCGAAACTCGAGGAACTCGTGGCCTTCTGCGACCGGCGGACGCGCCGGAGCGCCTTCAGCGACGCCCCCGGGGCGTGGAACGGCCTCCAGGTCGCGAACCGCGGCCGCGTCACCCGAATCGGCGCGGCGGTGGACGCGGGGCGCGAGCCATTCCGGCAGGCGGTGGCGACGGGCGTGGACTTCCTGATCGTGCACCACGGGCTGTTCTGGGATCCGGCGCGGCCGCTGACCGGCGCGGCCTTTGAGCGGGTCGCGGCGCTGGTCGAGGGGGGCTGCGCTCTCTACTCCAGCCATCTGCCGTTGGACGCGCACCCGCGGCTGGGCAACAACGCCCTGCTGGCGCGGCAGGTCGGCCTGCGGCCCAAGCGGCCCTTTCTGGTGCGGGACGGCGAGGCGATCGGGTGCGTGGCGAGCGCGCGGCTGGAGCGGGCCGAGCTGCGCCGGCGCCTCGAGGCGGCGTACCCCCGGGTGGTGGCGATCGAGTACGGCCCGGCGCGCGTCGGGGCGGTGGCCTTCTGCAGCGGTTCCGGCAACAGCGCCGTGCCCGAGCTGCGGGGGGCGGGGGCGGACACCCTCGTGACGGGCGAGTTGCGCGAGGAGTGGTTCAGCCGGGCGCAGGAGGAGGGGTTCAACCTTTACTGCTGCGGCCACTATGCGACGGAGGTGCACGGCGTGCGCGCGCTGGCAGCGGAATTGGCGCGGCGCTTCCGCTTGCCGTGGGAGTTCATCGCCACGGACAACCCCCTATAGTAGATTTGGGACTTTTCCCCGCCCCCGTCCTCCCTTCTGCTGCCCGGATGAAGACGTTCGCCATCCTTAACGGCCCCAACCTCGACCGGCTTGGCAAGCGGGAGCCGGAGATCTACGGCCGCGCGACCTTGGGCGACCTCGAGCGGGCCCTGCGGGCGGAGTTTGAGGCGCGGGTGCGGCTGGAGTTCTTCCAGTCAAACCACGAGGGCGCCCTGATCGAGCGGATCGCGGCGTGGGCGGACGCGAAGGTAGATGGCCTGGTGCTCAACGGCGGGGCATTGACCCATACCAGCGTGGCGCTGCGGGACGCCCTCGCGGGGGCGAAGCTGCCGGCGGTGGAGGTGCACCTCTCGAACCTGTACCAACGCGAGGAGTTCCGGCACCGGTCGCTGACTGCACCGCTTTGCCTGGGCGTGATCACGGGCCTGAGCCTCGAGGGCTACCACGCCGCTGTGCGTTTCCTGCTGCAGCGCGGATGAGCGGGTCGGCTCCCTGGCTGGTGTGCCACACCCGCCCCCGGTGCGAGAAGAAGTTCGCCGCGCTCATGCGCGCGGAGGGGTTCGAACACTACCTGCCGCTGGTGAGCAGCGCGCGACGGTACGGGACGCGGACGCGGACCTTCACCAAGCCCCTGTTCACCGGGTACGTTTTTGCGGCGGTGCCGACGGAGCTAAAGCAGCGGATTTTCCAGCAGGAGCTGCTAGCGCGGGCGATCACGGTGCCGGAGCAGGAGTGCTTCCTGAGGCAAATGGAGGAGGTGCGCAAATTGCTCGCCGCGGGTTTGGACCTGAGCGTCCGGCCGCTGCTGCGCAAGGGGCGACGGGCACGGATCAAGGCGGGGCCCTTGTACGGCCTGACCGGGATCGTGGAGAATCCGGACGCGCCGCGGGGCATCATCGTGGCGGTGGATGTGTTGCAGCAGGGCGTGCTCGTGATCGTGCCGGTGGAGCATCTGGAGCCCTTGGATTAGGCGGGCGGACCTGAAGGGGCACGCCTACCGGAGGGCGAGCCAAGCCCAGTTCGCCACGTGCAGGGTGACGGCGGTCGCGAGGGCAGCGCCGAGGTCGTCGGCCACCACCCCCCACCCTCCCGGCAGGTCCTCGAGTCGACGGAGGCCCAGCGGCTTCAGGACATCGTAGAAACGAAACAGCGCGAAGCCGGCCAGCAGCACCTGCCACGCGGGGTGCGTTGCAACCAACTCGCTCCAGCCGAGAAAGCAGAGGGGCAACGCGATCACCTCGTCCAGCACCACGCAGCCGGGGTCCGAACGTCCCAGTCTGGCTTCAGCCTCACCGCAGAGCAGGGCAGCCACCACGGCGGCCAAGGCAGTGCCGGCCAGCAGGGCGCCGGCGCCGGCGCCGCGGAAAAACACCGCATAGGCGAGGAGGCCAGCGAGCGAGCCCCAAGTCCCGGCCGCGGGCAGGCGCCGGCCGAGCGGACCGAGGGTGGCGGAACCGAGCACCAGAACGTCCGGCAGGAAGCGGAGCCAGCGAAAGGATTTCGCCGCCATCGCGGGTCAGTCCGCCAGCACGTGGCCGTGGCGGCGGAAGTAGGTGATTCCCGAAGTCACGGTCAGGACCGCCGAGAGGATGAACAGGATGATCCCCAGCAGCCAGACCCCCGTGAGCCAGTAGCGATCCTGCCCGCCGTAGACCTCCCCGAAGTCTTGCGAGAGCATCCGGGCGCCCATCAGCCAGCCGATGGCGTTAAGTTGCACGAAAGTTTTCACCTTGCCGCCGGTGTCCGCCTCGACGACTTGACCCTTAGTGGCGGCGACCATCCGTAGGCCGGAGACCGCGAACTCGCGGCACAGGATGCAGAGTAGCAGGAGCATCGCCGCGGGGTTGTAGCCCGCGAAGTAGTCCCCGTTCACGAGCGCGATCATCAACCCGATGACGAGCACCTTATCGATCACGCTGTCCATAAACCGACCAAAGGCCGAGACGATGCCGCGGGCGCGGGCGATCTTGCCGTCGAGCCAGTCGGTGAGGGCAGCGACGATGAACAGCCAGAACGCGATCGTGGCGGACCAGGGGAAGCGGGCGTACATCAGCCCGACGACCGCGAACATCAGCGGGATGCGCGAGAGCGTCAGGAGATTGGGCAGGTTCATTCTCGGGCGGAGGGAATTGGCGGGGGGCCGGGGGTGGCAAGCGCGGAGAGGCCAGACGCCGCGCGGCGCAGCGGGTTGCCGGGAATCTTGGCGCGGCGCCAGGCTCAGAGGCTGACCTTAATCCCGCGCCGGAGGTAGGTGGGCACGTCGAGGTCCTGGCCGTCGAAGAGGTTGCGCTCCGTCCGCTCGAACTGCCCGCGGGTCTCGATCTCGCCGAAGCCGAACTCCTCCTGGGCCACGGGAGCTCCGGAGGTGGGAGCCGGGCCGGCCAGCGCGGTCGCGGCGGGGGCGAACGCGGGTCCGTGGGCCGGGGCCGCGGCGACCTTGGAGCGGGCGGGCGCGGCAGGGCGACGGGCGGTGACGTTGCGGCCGCCGAGGTCGCTAGTGCCCACCACGCAGAGTTCCACCCGGCCGGCGAGGTTCTCGTCGATCACCGCGCCCATAATCACGTGGGAATCGCGGCCGAATTGGTCCGTGATCGCGGTCATCACCTCGTTGACGCGGGGCAGCGTGAGGTCGGGGCCGCCGACGATGTTCACGAGGAGTCGGTCGGCGCGGCGGGAGAAGTCCGGGGTGTGGAGGAGCGGGCACTGCCGGAAGCTGGCGAGGGCGTCGGCGACGGCGTTCTCGCCGACCCCCTCCCCCAGCCCGAAGAGTGTCTTGCCCCCGCGCTGCTGGAAGGCCTGCCGGAGGGTGGCAAAGTCGAGGTTGATGAGGCCGGTACGGAACAGCATCGCCCAGAGCGAGCGAACCCCGCGGGCGATCCAGTCGTCGGCGCGGGCAAAGGCGTCGAGCACCGTCTCGTTCTCCCCGGCGGCCTGGAGCAGGACATCGTTGGGCAGGGGGATCACCGCGTCGCAGGAGGCGCGGAGGGCGCGCAGCCCATCCTCGGCCTGCTTGAGGCGGCGGCCGCCCTCGAAGCTGAAAGGGAGCGTGACGAAGGCGATCACGAGGGCGCCGGTCTCGGCGGCGATTTCAGCAACGATGGGGGAGGCGCCGCTTCCAGTGCCCCCGCCCATGCCGGTCACAAGGAACACCAAGTCGCAGTCTTTGACCACGGCGGCGATTTTCTCTCGGTCGGATTCCGCGGCCTCGCGACCGCGTTCCGGGTCGCCGCCGGCACCGAGGCCGCGGGTAACGGTCATCCCGAGGAGAACCTTTTCCTGAACCGGGGAACTGGCGAGGGCCTGGTGATCGGTGTTGAGCACCGCGAGGCGCAGGCGCTCGAGGTTCTCCATCTTGAGACGGTCGACGGCATTGGCGCCGGCGCCGCCGACCCCGACCAGCTTAATGGCGATGCCACGGTCCGAGAGCAGGGGCTGCTCGAGGGGAAGTTCGTTCAGATTCATGGGCGCGCGGATCAGTCGGCGAAGAGGCGGCGCACTCCTGCGAAGAGGCTGGTCCGGGCGCGGGCGGGAGCCCGGCGCTCGGCGTGGTGGATGATGCCGTAGTAAAGCAGCCCGAGGGCGGTGTGGTAGCCAGGGGCGCGGAGGTTCGGGCTGATCCAGCCGGGGGCCTCTCCGAGGTGGGCGGGGACGCCGAAGACCCGGCTGGCGGCGGCGGCGAGCCCGGGGAGGTTCGCGGCGCCCCCGGTCAGCACGACGCCGGCGGCGCAGGTCTCCGGAGAGAAGGCCGAGCCGAGGCGTTTCCGCACGACCTGGAGGATCTCCTCGGTGCGGGCGGCGGTGACCTGCTCGATGGCGAACTGGAGGAACTGGCGGTCCCCGATGGCGAAGTTGCCGTCGAGCCAGACCTTGGCCGCGCGGTCGCGGGCCTGGACCTCGGCCCGGCCGTGGCGGAGCTTGAGCTTCTCGGCCTGCGGCGCGGTGAGGCGGAGGGCGACGGCGAGGTCGTTCGTGACGTGCTCGCCGCCCACGGCCACCACCCCGGTAGTGTGGGGCGAACCATCGCGGTAGAGGGCGAAATCGGTGGTGCCTGCGCCGAGGTCGATCACAAGGATCCCGTGCTGGCGCTCCTCGGGCGACGTGACCATATGGCCAGAGGCGAGGCTTGAGAGGACCAGCTCCTCCACCTTCAGGTTGAAGCCCTGGATCACGTGAATCAGATCGGCGAGCCGCTGCTCCTGGCCGTGGACGGTCCAGTATCCGACCTCCAGGCGATGGCCCACAAGGTCGAGGGGGCTGCCGGGGACGAGGCGGCCGTCGACGCGGAAGGGGCGGCGGATGTGGTGGACGACGGAGCGGCCGAGGGGCAGCTGCTTGGCCTTGGCGAGTTCGCAGACCGTGGCGACATCTCCAACCTCAACGAGGTTGTCGGACGCCTTCACGTTCACGGCCGCCTCGTTGTAGAAGCCCTCGAGGTGGCCCCCGCTCTGGGCGAGGAAGACGCCGCTGATGCGCTCGCCGGCATCACGCTCCGCCTGCTCGAGGGCGGCGTGCGTACAGTCGCTGGCCGCGCGGTAGTCGACCACGGCGCCCTTGATCATCCCGCGGGCGGGAACCTCGGCGCGGCTGATGATGGCCAGTTCTTTGCCAGAGTACTCGCCGATGACGACAGTGACCTTGGAGGTGCCGATCTCGACGGCACCGATGTGATAGGGGCGTGAGCTCAAGGGAGGTTCAGCGCTGAGGGAAGGAATCGAGGGAGAAGCGACCGGGCGCGCGTGAGTCAGCGCGCGAAGGGGCTGCGGCCTGCCCCGACGACGTAACCATCACCGGCACGTTGCGCCCGAGCGTCAAGTCGATGCGCGCGCGCGAACCCGGTTCGCGGCGTACGCGGGTGGCGAGGTAGTCGAGCGTCGCCAGCTGCACAAAGAAGTCGCGGGCGGCGCTGAAAACCACCGTCGTGCCGTCCCGAGTCTGGACCTCAATTTCCCGGTCGGAGGCGAGCCGCGCGAGGGAGAGGGAGGTCCAGGTCCGGTACAGAGGCATCGCCGCGTACTGGGCGTCGGCCAGCAGTTGAGCGACGGCCGGCATACCCGGGATCGGGCGGAAGGCGTCCCCAGCCGGATGGAGCGCGAATCCGGACAGCCAGGGTAGCACTGCGAGCGCGGCCGGGTCCTGGTTCACCCCGGGGAACACGACTCCATCGGAAGCGACGAGCAGGTCGCGGGCCTTGCCGTTGCGCTCGAAGCGTATCCGCGCCACGGGAGTGCGTTCCGCGAGACGGACGGCGAGGACGTCGGGAAACTGGCGGGTAAGCATGGCGGAGACGACCTGGGGATCCGCGAGCAGGCGGCCGCGGAGGGCATCGAGGTCCAATTCCAACAGGGCGGTCGTGGGCGGCAGCGCGAGGGTGCGGCGCAGCCATTCGAGGTCGAGCACCCCGCCGGCGGTGGTCGCGAGCTCAAGGCGGCGGAGCGGGACGGACCGGGCCACATCGGGCACCCGGTCTGGATCGCGGCTGAGGGCGCCGGCGGTGAACCAGCCGAGACCGCCGAGGCCGGCCACGGCCCCGGCCAGCAGCAGGACGCGCAGGGTCTGCGCGAGCCGGCGCCAACGGCCGCCCCGCGACATCACGCGCAGGCTCACCGGCTGGGGGATGTCCCGCCAGCTACGAATGCCACCGGGAACTGGGAGCACGCGCGCCATCTTCAGCCGGCGCCCCGTCGGGCCGCAAATCGCCGCAAGGCGGGGGCGACCAGAGCCCGGACGAGGGCGCTGAAGTCGAGGCCGGCGCAGCGGGCGCTCATCGGCAGGAGGCTCGTCTCCTTCATCCCGGGCAGAGAGTTGATCTCAAGCAGGCAGGGGCCGCCGGGCTCTAGGATAAAATCCACGCGGGCGTAATCGCGGCAGCCGCAGGCGGCGAAGGCGGTCTCGGCGGCGCGCTGGGCCGCGGCGGTCTCCTCGGCCGTGAGGGGCGCGGGAGCGAAGTACTCGGTCATCCCGCGCGTGTACTTGCTGGTGAAATCGTAGACCCCCGAACGGGGCCGGATCTCGACCACGCCGAGCGCGCGGCCCGCGAGAACGCCGATGGAAAGTTCCCGCCCGGAAAGGCGCCGTTCCGCCAGCCAGTCCCCCGCGGTGATGCCCGCCAGCGCCGCGGCAATCGCGTCCGGGCCCTCGGGCAGGCTGAGGCCGACGCTGCTGCCCTCGGCGTTGGGCTTGAGCACCACACGCGGACCGAGGCGCGCGACCAGCTCGGTGGCTGAGGGACGCGCGGTCGACGCAAAGGGCATGCCCTCCGCCACCCGAACTCCAGCCGCCGCGGCGCGGGCCTTGGTGGCGGACTTGTCCATCGTGAGCGCGCTGGAGACCGCGTCGCAGCCGGCATACTCGATCCCCGCCGCGTCAAGCAGCTGCTGCATCCCGCCGTCCTCGCCGAACGTGCCGTGGAGCGTCGAGAAGACCACATCGCGGGCTGGATCGAGGCCCGAGGGCAGGGCGGCGGTGGTGACCTCGAGAAGCCGCGTGGGCAAGGCGCGCGCGAGCGCGAGGGCGCTGGCGCGGCCGGAACCGAGCGAAACCTCGCGTTCGGTGGAAATGCCGCCGGCCAGAACGGTGATGATCGGGGCGCTCACAGGTACTCCTCCCACCGCCGACCGAAAAGCAGCACCTCGGGCTGCAGTTCAAAACCCTTTTGCACACGCACCGCAGCGCGCACCCGCCGGACGAGGGCCAGCACGTCGGCGGCGGAGGCGCCACCGTGGTTCACGATGAAATTGGCATGGATCGGTGAGACCTCGGCGGCGCCCTCGCGGAGTCCCTTCAGGCCGCACTGGTCGATCAGGCGCCCCGCGGAGTCGCCCGGAGGATTTTTGAACACGCAGCCCGCGCTGGCCTCGCGGGGCTGGGATTCCTGACGCTTGCGACGGTAGACGTCGATCTGGCGGGCGATGTCCTCCGCAAGCGCGGTCGCCGAGGCTCCGGAGCGCAGGCGGGCGCCAAGGGCGATTGCTTCCCGCAATTCCCGGCAATGCCGGTAGTCGGCGTGAAAGGCCGCACGCGGCAGACGGGCGATGTGGCCTTCGGGCGACATCAGCTCCACTTCCTCGACGCGGTCAAACATCCAGCCGCCCATCGCGCCCGCGTTCATCCGGAGCGCGCCGCCGACGGTGCCAGGGATACCCTCAAGGAACTCGAAGCCCGACAGCCCAGCCTTGGTCGCGAGGCCGCACAACTGCTTCAGCCGCAGGCCGGCGCCGGTCCAGACAGAGCCGTCCCCAACCGGGGTGAAGGCGGACCAAGCCGGACCCTCCAGCGCGATCACGACGCCGTCGACGCCCTCGTCGGGCACAAGCAGGTTCGAACCACGGCCCAAGGGGAAAAACGGCACACCGGCGATGCGGACGAAGCGGAGGGCGGCGGCCAGCGCGGCAGGGCCAGCGGGTTCCAGGAAGATACGGGCCGCGCCCCCGACCCGGAGCGTGGTGCGGGGCCCGAGGGGCTCCTCGCGCCGGAGGCGGGACGCGACGCCCACCGCGGAGGCCATGGCGGCGGCGAGGGCGTCCCAATCGCGGGCGGGGGTGGCTTCAGGGGCGGCGGACATCAGGCGGCGGCGACGGGCGACGGAGCAGCGAGCTCCTCGAGATCGGGAATGATCTTCTCCCAGCGGAGGGCGGAGTCCGCGGCGGCGAGCCGCAGGGCGTATTCAGCGAGGGTGGCGGGGGCGGCGAGCAATTGCAGCACCCGAGGGAGGAGCGCACCAAGACCAGTCTGCGGGACCACCTCGCCGCCACCGAGGCGGGCGAAGTGCTCGGCGTTGGCCGTCTGGTGGTTATCGGCCGCCTGCGGAAAAGGCACGAGGAGCGCAGGGGTTTGGCAACGGACCAATTCCGCGAGGGTGCCCGCGCCGGCGCGGGAAACCACGAGGTCCGCCGCCGAGAGGAGCGCGGCCATCTGGTCGCAGAACGGCAGGAAAACGGCCTTGGGGTCCCCTGACGGCAGGGAGTCGCCGCCGACCGCCTTCCCGGGGCCAGTGACGACCGCCAGTTGGACTCCCGCCGCGGCGAGGGCGGCGCGCTGCCCGGAGGCCCACGCGTTCAGGGCGGAGGCCCCTTGGCTCCCACCCAGCACGACGAGCAGCGGCCGGGCGTCATCGAAGCCCCAGTGGGCCCGGGCCGCGGGACGGGGGAGGCGCTGGATTTCCCGGCGCACGGGCATCGCGGCGGCGCGGACTACGGTCGGATCCAGCGCGGGCACGTCAACGCCGGGCGGAAGGTAAACCCGACGGGCCAAGCGGCCGAGCAGGCGCACGGCACGCCCGGGGACTCGGTTGGACTCGTGCAGGGCACCGGGGACGCCCTTAAACCGAGCAACGAATAGGGCCGGCGCGCTAGTGAAGCCGCCGAAGCCGACGACCGCGTCCGGAGATTCCCGCCGGAAGATGCCGCGGCAGAAGGCCAGCGCCCGCACTTGGGAGCCCACGAAGCGAGCGAACGCGACCGGACTGGCCCCGAGGCCGGCGCCGGGCATCGCTGCGAACCGGATTGCGGGGTAGCAGGCCACGAGGCGGGCGTCCACCTGCTTGCGGCTGATGAGGATGAGGCAGTCGTGCCCGCGTTCCCGGAGGGCGTCAGCGAGGGCGATGCCCGGAGCGAGGTGCCCGCCGGTGCCGCCGGCCGCGATCAGGAACCGGCTCACGCGCGGACCTCCCGTATCGCGCTCGCACCGGCCGGCAGGCCGGCGCGGCCCCACCGTCGCTGGCTGTTGAGGATGATGCCCAGCAACAGCCCCATCAGCAGCAGGTTCGAGAGCCCAGCGCTCATGAAAGGCAGCGACATCCCCTTCGTCGGCAGGACGCCCGTCACGACGCCCACATTGATGATCGCCTGGACGCAGATCAGCAGGAGGCTGCCGAGGACGAGGAGGAAGTGAAATAGGCTTGGCGCGCGCCGCAGGTGAAAAAGCCCCGCAACCAAAATGATCGTGAAGCACAGCACCACGGCGAGGGTGAAGAAGAGCCCCAGTTCCTCGCCCACGACAGAAAAGATGTAATCGGTGTGGGCCTCCGGCAGGTAGCTGAGTTGCTGGCGCCCCTGGCCCAGCCCGGCGCCCTCGACCCCGCCGGCGGCGAACGCAGCTAGGCCCTGGCGCAGCTGATAGGATTTCTCATCGCTTAGGAACTCCGTCATCCGGCGCAGCCGGTTCGGATTCTGGATCACGGCGATCGTAAAGACCGTCGTAACCCCCGCTAAGGCGGGGACGATGTACCGCCAGCGCGCGCCAGCGAGGAACATCAGGACCATCCCGACGGCGACCATTAGCGCGGAGACCCCGAAGTCTGGTTCCAGCAAGGTGAGCAGCGCAAAGGTGCCGATGATTCCCCCGGGATAGAGAAAGCCTCGCTTGAACTCGGCAATGCGCGTCTGGTTGAGGGCAAGGTAGTGCGCGAGGCAGAAGACAAGACCGAGCTTGGCGAATTCCGACACTTGGAAGCGGAAGGAACCGTAGCCCAGCCAGCGCCGGCTGCCATTGACGCTGATGCCGACAACTAGCACCAGCGCGAGCAGGACGACACAGGCGCCTCCGATCCACCAAGCATATCGGCGGAGGTAGTCGAGGTTTAGCCGGCTGGCGACAAGGCAGAGAACGGCGGCGGCGAGCAGGCCGATAAGCTGCTTGTTCAGGTAGAAGTAAGGTCCCTTCTTGAAGCCCGCGCTCGCGCTGAACAGGATCGTGAGCCCGAGCGCGACTAGCGCCAAGGCGCAGAGCAGCATAATGTTCGCCGGGTTGACCAGCGACGCCGCGCGCGCGCGGCGGGAGACGTTGGTCTGAGCGGATGCGACCACGCCGGAGGACTCAGGGCTTCGGGGCCGGGCTGACCGGACCGTCATCGATGCGGATCACGGGCACGGCCGGCGACGGCGCGGGCTCGGTCGTGAGGACCGGCAGGGCCGGCGGCGGCGACGGTGCAGGAACAGCCGCAGCGGCCGCGGGGGACTTGGTCACCTGACCGTTGACGGCCTGCCAGCCAGGGATGATCAGCTCAGATCCCGCCCGGATCCGGGCGGGATCCGTGATGCGGTTGGCGACCGCGATGTCGGCCGAGCGTACGCCGTAGTTGCGGGCGATCACGCCCAGGGTCTCGCCGCTCTGGACGACGTGGCGGACGCCATCCGCGGCGACCTTGGGAGCCGGCGCGGGCTCGGCGGCCTTCGGAGCCGCGACACCACCCGTGGAGGGGGCGCCCGCGGCGACCGGCGCAGACTTGGAGGGGATGACCAGCTTGCGGCCCGGCTGTAGCGCGGCGTTGGCCGCGAGCCCGTTGGCGGCGGTGAGGTCGGCAACCGTCAGCTTATGCCGCCGGGCGATCGTCCAGAGGCTGTCTCCCGGGCGCACCACGTAGGTGGAGGCGGGCGTGACCTCGGCGGCCTTCTCGGCCGCCAGAGCGCCGGCAACCGGCGTGCCCGGGCGCGTCGGCACGAACCGGACCGTGGCCGGGGAGACGTCGTCGGGGGCCGGGGCCGCCGCGCTCATCGCGCCGGCGGGCGGAGGCGTGACCGGCGAGCTGACCGGACGCACGGACTCCGGCGGTGAAACGTAACCTTCGGTGCCAGCGGCGGGGGCCGGCGCAGGCGCAGGCGACAAGGGCGCGTCCGCGGAACGCAACACCGTGTCGCTCGGGACAGGCGGCGCCTTCACGGCTGTGCTACAGCCGGGATTGGCGAGAATGACGAGAAGGGCAAGGGCATGGACGCCCGCGACGAGGCCGAAGATTCGGAGCAGTTTCATAGGGAGCGGAGTTGCCGGCAGCAGGGCAGGAAGGAGCGGCAAAGAACCGCCCGAGGTGAGGGAGAACGCAGCGCGAGGGCAAGCGGGACCCTCAGGCGCGGCCGCCCCCGCAGGGGGAAAGGCCGGGGCGCGAGGGGAGCGGGGAGCGGGAGCGGGGTTGGGGGCGGGGGCATTGGTTTTTTTCAGCGGAGTTTGAGGGTGGCGAGACTGGCAAGAGCGCAGCCTAGCGAGAGAATCCAGAAGCGGAGCACGACCTTGGTCTCGGGCCAGCCGCGCTTCTGGAAATGGTGGTGGATCGGGGCCATCAGGAAAAAGCGCCGGCCCTCGCCGTAGCGCCAGCGGGTGGCCTTAAACCACCCCACTTGGAGGATCACCGAGAGCGCCTCCGCCACAAAGACTCCCCCCGCGATGACGAGCGTCACGGGCTGATGGATCATGAAGGCCATGATCCCGAGCAGGCCGCCGAGCGCGAGCGAACCGGTGTCGCCCATAAAAACCTCAGCCGGGTGTGAATTGAACCAGAGGAAAGCCATGCAGCCGCCGATGAGGGCGCCGCAGATGACCGTGAGCTCACCCGCACCGGGCACGTGGCTGATGAGCAGGTATTCTGAGAGGAAGACGTGGTCGGCCAGGTAGGCCATCACCGCGAACACGAGGGCCACCGTGATCGTGCAGCCAGTCGCCAGGCCGTCGAGGCCGTCGGTGAGGTTGATCGCATTGCTAAAACCCACCACCCACAAATAAAGCAGGAGGAGCAGCATCCACCAGGGCATCGAGGGGGTTACGGCGTGTTTGACGAACGGCACCCAGAATTCGCGGATCTTCCCAGCGCTCAGCGGGTGCCAGAGCAGCAGGCCCAGCGCCAGCAGCGTCGCCCCGCTCTGCCAGGCGATCTTCTCCCAGCCGGCGATGCCGTCGCGGCTGCGCCGCCGGACTTTGAGAAGGTCATCCCGGAAACCCGGGATGGTAAGCGCCGTGTAGAGCATCAGGCTCACGAGCACCCAGATGTTGGGCGCAGCCCAGAGCAGCCCGCTGATGAGGACAGGAAGGCAGATGATCAGACCGCCCATCGCGGGGGTGTGCTTCTTGTCGAAGTAGGTGGCACCGAGGGCGCCGGTGCGATCGTCGATGTAACCCTGCCCAAACTTCCACGACCGGAACAAGCGGATCAGCCGCGGTCCAAGAAGGAATCCGAGCACCAACGCGGTGGTCGCCGCGAGCATCGCGCGGACGGTGATCGAGCCGAACAGGCGCAGCGGCCCGAAGTAGTCCTCGTACTGGGCTAAATAGCTAAGCATGGACGCTCCTCTCCCCCTCTGGCAGCACGCTCTCAAGGGCGTAGCGGCGGCTGCCCTTCAGCAGCACGGCCCCCGGCCACGCGGCGAATTCTGCCGTCGCGGCGGCAAGGCAATCCAGCACGGCGCCGCTTCTCGGCGGTGCCCCCGCGGCGCCCAAGCCCTCGATCACCGCCGCGGCTTCGGTGCCGAGCATGCGCACCCGGTCGCCCGGCCGCAGGAGCGGGGCCAGCCGCGCGCCCAGCTCGCGATGATGGCGGCGGGCCTCGACGCCCAGTTCCTCCATACAGCCGAGCAGGTACAGCCGCGGCTGCGCCACCGGTGCTTGGGCCATGAAACCGGCCAACGCATCTGCCATCGAGGCCGGGTTCGCGTTGTAACAATCAAGGTAGACGAAGCGACCGCCGATCTCGCGGACCTCCGCCCGAAGGCTGGCCGGGAGCCAAGCTGCGAGCCGGGCAGCCAGGTCCGCTTCGGAAACCCCGAGTTGACGGGCGACGGTGAGCGCGAGGGCCGCGTTGCTGGCGAGCCCCGGAGTGACCGCCCGGCAGCAAAACTCAGCCACGGGCGAGCCACCCCCCGCCAGTCGCAGCCGCGTGCCCGTGGGGCCGGAGCCAATCTTGCAGACAACCCGCTCTGGTCCCGGCTCCCCACCAGCGGCAACCACGAGCCGGCGACCCGGCAGTGCGGCGAACGCGGGCCAAGTCGAGACTTCCTCCGGGAAAACCATCAGTCCTCCGGGCCGCATCGCGGCGGGAAGGCGCGATTTCTCCCGGGCCACCCCCTCAAGACCACCGAGCTCCTGCAGGTGAGCCGGCCCGACCAATGTGATAATGGCGACGTCCGGCTCGATCATCGCGGCGAGCCGGTCCATCTCCCCCGGCAGGCTGATCCCTGCCTCGATCACGGCCACGAGGTGGCGGGCCGGGTCGAGTCGGGTGAGCGTGAGGGGCACGCCGAGCTCATTGTTGAAATTACCCTCGGTGGCGGCGACGCCGCGCGCCGCGGCACCGAGGAGGAGCGCGAGCAGATCCTTGGTGGAGGTCTTGCCCGCGCTCCCGGAAATTCCCACGACGGTGCCGGCAAACCTCCGCCGGTGCTCCCGCGCGATCACCTGCCAGGCCCGCAGGGGATCCCCCACCACGAGCTGCGCGAGGCCAGCCTCGGGACGCGGCCGGGAAACCAGGGCCGCCGCCGCTCCCGCCGCGGCCGCCGCCGGGAGGAAGTCGTGCCCGTCCCGCTGCGCGCCCGCCAAGGCCACAAAGACGCTGCCCGGCCCGAGGCGCCGGGAATCAAAGTGAAATCCCCGCAGCGACCCTGCGGGCGACCGGGTCCACTGCCCGCCGGTCCACGCGGCCAAGTCTGAAGGTTTGAAGCCGCCGCTCATCGCCCGGACCTCCCCCGCACCCAGTCACGCACCAGCTGGCGATCGTCACACGGCACCGCGACCCGCTCGATCCGCTGGAAAGCCTCCGCCCCGCGACCTGCGATCACCACCGCGTCACCCGGGCGGGCCCAAGCCAACGCCGCGGCCACGGCGGCCCGGCGGTCCGACACGCAGCGGATGGCTCCAGGGGACGCAGCTCCTTGTAACATATCGCGCAGGATCGCCTCCAGTGGTTCGCCCCGGGAATCGGCGGCCGTGAGCACCACCAGTTCCGCTCCCTGCTCCCCGGCCCGGGTCAGGAGCGGGCGGGGCGCCGGGTCGCATTCGCCGGGGCAACCCATCACCAGCGCCACACGGCCGGGCGTGAGCCTGCGCACCACGCGGAGGAAATACGCCAACCGTTCCGGCCGATCCGCCGCGTCGACCCAGATGTCGAAACCGCCGGGCCCCGCGACCAGTTCGCCCCGGCCGGGAACGGGCGCCACCTGACCGAGGCGCGCAGTGATCGTGGCCGGTGACACGCCCCGCTCCAGCGCCGCCCGGATCGCCAGCTCAAGTTGGGCGCCCACGGCGCGCAGATCATCCGGGACCGGAGCCAAGAAATCTCCGCTCGCCCAACGGACCCGGAGGATTCGGGATGGCGCCGAATTCGACGCCCCGCTCTCCGCCGCCGCCTGCAATTCAAGCCGCGAAGCCCACCCGACGTCCGACATCCAGCCAGCCTCCGCGGTGAAGAGCGGGAGCTCGATCACCGCGCCAGTGCAGGCGGCATCGCGCATCTGGGCCAACAATCCGTAAAACTCGAGCGGGCCGGGAATGGTGGCAGGCAAAATGCGCGACCCGAGGTCGTGGTGGATGGAGCTGAGCAAGCCGAGTTCGGTCGGTGCACCGAGCAGGCCGCGCAGGAGGTGGGCGGTGGTGGATTTGCCGTGATCGCCCCCCACCGCGTGGAGTTGCAGGGCAGCGTCCGGATGCCGGAAGAAACGGCGGGCGACACCCGCAAGGGCCCGGAGAGGATCAGGCACCTGGATGACGGTCAGGCCGCGGCCGAGAGCGACGCGGGGCCGGCCGGGGCCAACGATCGCGATAGCCCCGCGGGACACGGCCTCGTCCAGGCCGGACCGCAAATCCCCGGCGGGCGCCACATCAAAGTAGACGCTGCCCGCAACCACCTGCCGAGCGTCCGCAGCCAGGCCCGCGATGGGGCGGTCCAACGGTCCGACCGCCGCGACGCACTGCTCGGGGGTGAGGAGGTCGCCAAGACGCGCGCGCCGGGCCACGGCGCGGGTGGCGGGCGGCGGCAACCGGCGAGCGAGTCCGCACGGGGGCGAAAGCAGGAGCCCGCTCATCGCGCCCCCCCCCCTTGCCGGGCCACCAGCAACGCCGGGACGGCCGCGGCCCCTGCACGGATGTCAAGAATCGGAATCAGGCGCTCGCCGATACGCTTGAATGAGGGTGCGGCGACGGTGCGGCCGTAGGCCACTCCGCCCGGCGCCTTGTGGTCGGCATCGTCCACGATCACGGTTATCACCACCTTCGGCTGGGCCGCGGGGAAGAAACCGGAGAACGACGCGATGTGGTGCTTCTTCGACCACTGGCCGTCCACAAATTTCTGGGAGGTTCCGGTCTTGCCCGCCACGTCGAATCCTTCGATCGAGGCCTCGAGCGCCGTGCCCCCCTTGCGCGTGACGCCGACCAACATCGCGGCGATCTGCGCGGCGGTGCGCGGCGAGACCGCCCGCCCGATCTCCGTGCGGCCATAGCGGTAGACCGTCTCGTTCGCGGCATCGCGAATCTCGCGGATCACTTGCGGCCGCAGCAGGACGCCGCCGGCGGCGATTACGGCCATAGCCTGGTGCATCTGCAGCACCGTGGAGGAGACCGAATGCCCCATAGGGATGCGGGTGATGTCGATCGGGTACCAGCGCTGGTGCGGGTGCAGGATGCCCGCGACTTCGCCACCGACCGGGAAGCCGAGTTTGGCACCAAAGCCGAAGGCGCGGGCGTAGCGCTCGAGGCGCTCCTCGCCGAGCATCATTCCCAGTTGCGCCGCCCCGCGGTTGCTTGAGTGGCTCAGGATTTCCCCGATCCTGAGGTTGCCCATCTTGTGGTCCTCGGCCGGCAGCGAGAGCAGCCGGCCCCGGTGCGCCAGCCGGCTGACCGTGCAGTCGAGGACGGTCTGCGGGGTCACCAGCCGCTCCTCAAGGGCTCCCGCCGCCGGCACGATTTTGAAGACCGAGCCCGGGTCATAGATGTCCGCGACGGCCGCGTTCTTCATCCGCGCCTCCTCCGCCTTCGGCACCCGGTTGAATTCATTGAGGTTGAAGGAGGGGTAGTTCGCGAGCGCCAGCACGAACCCATCGAGGTCGCTGACCACGATCGAGGCCTTGCGCGGCTCGAAGCGGGCCGCGAGCTGCACCAGCTCCTGTTCGACGATGTCCTGCACCGTGGAATCGATGGACAGCACGACGCTGTAGCCGTCGCGGCGCGGCACCTCGCGGGAGGCAAACTGGGGGAGTTCCCGGTTGCGCCCGTCGCGCTCCCCCACCCGCCAGCCCTGCTGGCCGCGCAAGTAGAAGTCTGCGTAGGCTTCGATTCCGGCCGCCGCCTGGTGCTCCCGGTTAACGTAGCCGATTACGTGCGCCGCCAGCTCGTTGCTCGGATATACCCGCCGGTAGTGCCGGATGCCGTAGACGCCCCGGATGTCGAGCCGACGGACCCGCTCGTAGACGGACTCGGAGACATCCTCCCGGAGCTTTACCCATGTGATAGGCCACTGCTCGTCCTCGCCGCCGCGGGCAGCGGGCACGGCGAACGGGACCGGGGCCTCCCCGGCGTCATCACCCTCTTCTCCGCGGGCCCCGGCGCGGCGGAAACGCGGCTGGAAGCGATCGCGCAGCTCGGCCTCCGGCAATTCGATCAGCGCCGCCAGCTCGACCCATTTACGCTCATCGCGCGGCAGCAACGAATGCGGGTCCACTCCGAGCAGGATCTCGGACCGACTGGTCGCGAGGCGGGCACCGCGGGCGTCGAGGATGTCCCCGCGGCGAGCCGCCTCCGGAATCAGCATCGGCCGGACCTTGGCGAGCGGCTTGAGCAGGGCCTCGCGGTCTACGACGTGCAGCCAGACCAGCCGCGCGCCCAGGGCGGCGTAGCACAGCAGCAGCAGACCCCCGAGAAACGCCATCCGAGCACTGGAGGCGAAGCCCTTGGACATCCTCAGAGCCCCGGGAGGGTGACGCGCAAGCCGGCCACCGGCGCAGGCCCGTCGGCCAGCACCCCCGCATTGGCGCGGCGCGCGAGGCGCTCGACCACGTTATCCGTCACGTGCACGACCGGGATCTGGTTCATCGGCACGAGCCCGAGGCCCAGTGTGGTGTTGAGGTGCCGCAGCTTGTCCGAGGCTTGCTCCGTCTCGACCTGGGTGCGCGCCTCGCCGAACAACCGGTCATAGCGCGCGAGCTGCGCGGCGAGGTCGCGGTTGGCCTTGGCGGTGGCGGAGATCTGGTGTCGCATCCAAACGGTGACCAGCCCGGCGGAGCCGCCGAGGCAGATGGTGACGAGCAGCCAGACCAGCAGCTGGTTGACGAAGGCAGAGGTGTCCTTTCTCACGGCGTAAAAATCAGAGGTGGCGAACGGCGCGGAGCTTCGCGGAACGGCTGCGCGGGTTGGCGGCGATTTCATCGTCCGCCGGCGTGAACGGCCGGCGCGTCAGCGGCTCGGCCCGAATCGTGCGTAAGTCCTGCGGCGTGGCGTCATCTGCGCTCTCGGGCTGCCCGCACATCCGGCGGCAGAACTGCTTTACTGGGCGGTCCTCGAGGGAATGGAAACTAATGACCGCTAGCACGCCGCGGGGCGCGAGGCGGGCGAAGGCCTCGGGCAGCGCGCGCTCGAGGGCGCCCGTCTCGTCGTTGACTGCCATCCGGATGCCCTGAAAAGAGCGGGTGGCTGGATGGATACGCGACGCGTGCCGCAACGGGGCCGGGATGGCATCCGCGATGAGCTCGGCCAGGGAGCCCGTGCGGGCCAGCGCTCCGGAACCCCGCGCGGCGCGCAACGCACGCACAACGCGTCGCCACTGCGGCTCTTCGCCGAGGTCGCGGATCGCCCGCCCTAGCATCTCCTCGGTGGCGGTTTCCAGCCAGAGGCTGGCCGGGACGCCAGCACGCGGATCCATCCGCATATCGGCCGGGGCGTCCTGCCGGTAGGAGAAGCCGCGCGCGGCGTCATCGAGCTGGAACGACGAGACGCCGAGGTCAAAAAGGATGCCCTGAAAGCCAGAGGGCGCGAGTTCACGCAGCCGGCCGAAGTCCAGGTCGAACAGCTCGAGGGCGCCCGGGAAGTCGCGGAGCAGGGGCTCGGCGCGTTCCCGGGCGGCGGGGTCGCGGTCCAGCGCCACGACGTGGACCCCAGGCGCCGCGGCCAGCAAGGCGCGGGTGTGGCCACCGCCACCGAAGGTGCAGTCGAGGAAGCGGTCCCCGGGGCGCGGCGCGAACAGCGCTAGCACCTCGCGCAGCAGGACGGGTTGGTGTCCGGGGGTAGTCACCGCGGGCGCGGGTTCAACGGCCGCGGGGGGCATCACAGCCTCCTCTCCCCGCCGGTGCCAGCCGCCCCAGCATCCGCAGCCGCAGGATTGCGCGCCGGCGCGGGCGCGCCGGCCCCGCGGGTACCGGGGTCCGGGGGGAGGTGGCGGGACGGGCTGGAAGCGGGCGTCGCATCTCAGATGTCCATCTGGCGCATCAGGTCGCCGAAGTGCTCGCCCGCGGAACGCGCCTCCTCCTGCTGCCAGCGCGCCGGGTTGTAGATGTTGAACTTGGTCAGCGTCCCCACGAGCACCGCCTCGCGCTCGATGCCGGCGTGCCGGATCAGTTCGGCGGAGAGCCCAATGCGACCGGCCTTGTCGAAGGAGAAGTCCTGCGTCTGGGAGAAGAACCGCGCGGCGAACGCCTGCGCCTTCGCGTCGCTCATCTTCATGCCAGAGATTTTGGCATGCAGCACCTCGACCTCGCGCGGCGGCAGCACGGCAATGTAGCCGTCCGGATGGGGCGTGGCGAGGAACCGGTCCTCCGCGGCGTGTGCGTGGCGCCACGCGGATGGCAGCGTCAACCGGCCCTTGTCGTCCAAGGAATGCCGGAAGAGCCCAGTGTAGAAGGTGTTGTCCGCAAGCGCCACGGGAGAGAAAGAGGATTAAAAACGAGGGCGGGTGCCCCAAACTGACCCATTTCAACCCACTTTCTCCCACCGCGGTCAAGCCTTTCCCACCTGAACCCACGGGAAGTTATTCACTTACTCACAGCCGAATGTGATGCAGGTTAACTCCGATACCAAAAGCTGCACTCCCACCAACTCCTAGGGCGCACCTGCGTAGCTCCCTCCTCCTCGTCAATTTGCGAAGACATACTCGGGGTTCACCCCGCCAACCTTACCAATTTCCGAAGGCAAAGTTACCCTTTGGGCCCTTCGAAACGGGAAAATGTAGGATTTCGCGCAGTTTGGGGCTCCGGAACGCTCCATGCAGCCCGACTACCGCCTCGGCCAGGGCGGATACATCGGCCCTGCCGGATTCACCCCGAAAGTCCAAGCTGGCACGAAACTCCGAGCCCCGACCACGATGGTAGAATGCGACGGCCGGCCGCGATCAGCCCTCACTTCGGCGGTCGGGCGTGGCTGGTGCGGTAGGCGCGCGGCGTCATGCCGGTCCTTTTTTTGAACTGCGCCGCGAAACTGCTTGCATCCACAAAGCCGCAACGCTGGGCGATCTCCGCGGCGCTCAGGGCCGTCTCCTCCAACATTGAGGCGGCAGCAACCACCCGCGTCTTGATGAGAAATTCCTGCGGGGAGGTGCTGAACGCGGAATGAAAGCGCCTCTGGAGTTGGCGGAGTGATTCGCCACACGCCTCCGCGACGCTGGCGATCACCAGCGGCCGGGCGAAATCACGCCGCATCAGATCAACGGCCCGCGACACCGTCTGAAACAGGGGCAGGCGCTTTTCATGGTCTTCGGCTCGGCGCAGTAAACCCATTGAGGTGACCGCCGATAATTGATCCGCTGGCGGTGACAGTCTGGGGCGTGTAGAAAGGAACCCAGATCATGAAAGGCAAACGACACACGACTGAGGAAAAGATCCGGACCCTGCGGGAGGCCGACAG
>VHCI01000056.1 GCA_016871775.1 Verrucomicrobiota bacterium
CGCTTCCCCACCAAGTCGAGATCGAGCATCTCGTGCGGCGGTCCCTGTACCAGCGGCTCGGGCGGGCGCTGCCGCGGCAGGCCCAAGCGCCGAATCCGCTGCTGGTCAACGTCAGCGCGCGGCACTGTCACCTGACGCCCCAGGCGGTCGAGGCGCTGTTCGGTGAGGGCGCGGGGCTGACGCCGATGAAGTGGCTTTACCAGAAAGACCAGTTCGCCGCCCAGGAGACCGTCACGTTGATCGGCCCGCGGAGCCGGGTGATCTCCAACCTGCGGATTCTGGGTCCCTGCCGCGACCTGAACCAGGTCGAGTTGGCGCTGACGGACGCGATCGCGCTCGGTTTTGACATCCCCGTCCGCTCCTCCGGCAACATCGCGGGGACCCCGGGCTGCATGCTGATGGGGCCGGCGGGCTTCTTCGAGATGAAGGAGGGCGTGATCCGCGCCGCGCCGCACGTCCACTTGCACTCGGATGACGCCGCGTTCTACGGAGTGAAGGCAGGCGAGCACCTCCGCCTCCGCGTCGGTGGGCCCTGCGCCACCACCTTCGACCGCGTCCTCGCCCGCGTGCACGCCGACTTCAAGCTCGAGGTCCACATCGACACTGACGAGGGCAACGCCTGTGCCCTCGAGCCGGGCACGCCCGTGGAACTGGTCCGCTGACCGCCCCCCGCCTTCCTCAAACTGATCCTCATAAGTCCCCCATCCAAACAATGAATGATTCCATCGGCATGGTAGAAACCCGCGGCTACGTTGGCAGCGTCGAAGCCAGCGACGCGATGGTCAAGGCGGCCAACGTCGCACTTGTCCGTCAGATCCAGATCGGCGGCGGCCTCGTCACGGTCGTCGTCAAAGGCGACGTCGGCAGCGTCAAGGCAGCCGTCGAGGCCGGCGCGGAGGCCGCGAAGCGCGTCGGTGAGCTCATCTGCTCGCACATCATCCCTCGCCCCCACGGCGAGCTCGTCCGCAGCCTTGGCCTCTGAGCCGAGGCCCACCTCAACCCTTATCCTTATTCCACCATGGCACAGGAAGCAGTCGGTCTGATCGAAACCAAGGGATTCTGCGCGATGCTCGAGGCGGCGGATTCCGCCCTCAAGGCCGCGAGCGTCACGATGACGGGCTACGAGGCCGTCGGCAGCGGCTACGTCTGCGCATTCTTCCGGGGCGACGTCGCCGCGGTGAAAGCCGCGATTGACGCCGGCGCCGAGGCGGCCGCGAAGGTCGGCGAGGTCATCGCCGTCCAAGTTATCCCGCGCCCGCACGAGGACCTCGCCGGCCTCGGCCGCTGGCTTCAGCAGGCCTCCGCCTGACATGGCCGCGGGGTCGCTCGCGGTCCCGCTTCCACCGCCGCGCCCTCGGGCGCGGCCTCCCGGCCACCGATGAATCTCCTCGTCGCCAATCTCGGCTCGACCTCGTTCAAGTACCGGCTCTTCCGCTTCACCGGGGCGGAGGAGGCAGTGCTGCTCGCGAAAGGCGGGGCGGAGCGCGTGACCGACTACGGCGTGGCGATTGACGCCTGCCTAGCGGAGCTGCGCGCCGGCGGCCATCTCGCCTCCGCGGCGGATCTGCACGCGGTGGGATTTAAGACCGTGCTCGGCCGCGACGTCACCGGTTGCGTGCCGGCGGATGACCGCGTGATCGCCGCGCTTGAGGGGTTCCGCGAGATCGCTCCCGCGCACAACCCGCCCTACGCCGCCGGTATCCGCCGCTTCCGGGAGAAGCTGCCCAGCGTGCCCCTGTTCGCCCTCTTCGAGACGGCCTTCTACCAGTGGGTGCCCGAGGCCGCGACGCGCTACGCGGTGCCCCCCGCTTGGCACGCGGCCGGGGTCCGGCGCCACGGTTTCCACGGGGCCAGCCACAAGTTTGTCGCGGAGCGCTCCGCCGAATTGCTCGGCCGCGCCGACGTCGCCGCCCGCGCCCGCCGCCTCTACCAGCTTGGGCCTGCGCCCCTGGCCGCCGGCGCCGCGCCCCTTCGCGTCATCAGCTGCCACCTCGGGGGCAGCAGCTCCGTCACCGGCATCCGCGATGGCGTCGCCATCGGGACCAGCATGGGCCTGAGCCCGCAGTCCGGCCTGCCGCAGAACAACCGCGTTGGCGACCTCGATTCCGCCGCTATCCCCTTTGTGATGAAGACGCTCGGCCTGCCACTGGCCGAGGTCGAGCGCCAGCTGACGAAAGAGTCCGGGCTGCTCGGCCTGTCCGGCGTGGGCAACGACCTGCGCGACATCCGCGCGGCTGCGGCCGCCGGCGACGCCCGTGCCCGGCTCGCGCTCGACGTCTTCATCCACTCCGCGCGGCACTGGATTGGCGCCTTCTGGGTGGAGCTCGGCGGTTGCGACGCCCTCGTGTTCACTGCCGGCATCGGGGAGCACAACCCCGACCTGCGGGCCGCTATCTGCGGTGGGCTCGAGGGCCTCGGCCTCGCGCTCGACCCCGCCCGCAACGGGGCGCTCCGCGGCGCCGAGGGCGAGGTATCCGCTGCGTCCTCCCGCGCCCGCGTGCTCGTGATCCCCGCCAACGAGGAGCTGGTGGTCGCCCGCGAGACGTACCGCTGCCTGACCGCCTCCCGCTGAGCCTTTACCCTTTCCGTCAAACTCCCCTCAACCCAGTCATCCCTATGGCCTCCAAAGCAATTGGTCTCCTCGAAACGCGCGGCCTCACCGCGCTCGTCACCGGCGTCGACGCGATGCTCAAGTCCGCCAACGTCTCGCTCCACGGCCCGATGAAGCAAGTCGGCAACGCCCTGGTCTCGGCGGTGGTCATCGGCGACGTCGCCGCGGTCAAGGCCGCGACCGACGCCGGCGCGCAGGCCGCTCGCACGGTCGGCGAGGTCGTCAGCGTGCAGGTCATCCCGCGCCCCCACGACGACGTCGCGCTCGTGCTGCCGAAGGCGGCCGCCCCCGTGGCGAAGAAGTAACCCGGCCGACGCCCCCGGATGTTCCTCGCGCGCGTCATCGGCTCGGTGGTCTCAACCAAGAAGGACGAGGCCATGAAGGGCCGGAAACTCGTGGTGCTGCGGCCGCTGCTGGTGGACGAGGCCAACCCGGCCCAGTTCCGGCCGGGCGCCAACACCGTGGTCGCCGTCGACACCCTCGGCGCCGGCCTCGGCGAGGTCGTCCTGTTCTGCCAGGGCAGCTCTGCGCGCCAAGCCAGTGGGATGAAGTCCTTACCGGTCGACGCCGTGATCACCGGCATCGTCGACGCGGTCGACGTGCTCAACCAGAAGGTCTATCCTGAGCGTTCCTGAAGCTCCTGCGCCGCCCCGCCTGACCGATGAGTTCCCCCCTTCCGCTGGACGAAAAGGCTCTCCGCGCCGTCGTCGAGGACGTGCTTCGCAGCCTCGGCCGCTCGCCGGTGCTGTCCCCCGCGCCCGCCCCCGGTTCCTCCGCCGCGCCCGCCGCCCCCGCGGTGGCCCGCGGCGGCCCGCGCCTCGGCGTGTTCGACTCGGTCCCCGAGGCCTGCGCCGCCGCGCACACCGCCTTCACTCAGCTGCAGGCCAAGGGCGTCGCCGGCCGCGCCAAGGTGGTCGAGATCGTGAAGTCCCTCGCCACCGCCCACGCGGCCGACTGGGGCCGCTTCGAGTTCGAGGAGACGCGCATCGGCCGACTCGAGCACAAGATCGAGAAGCTCCAGATCGTGAAGCTGGTCCCGGGAGTTGAGTGGCTGAAACCTTACGCGCTCAGCGGCGACCACGGCATCACCCTCGAGGAGTACACGCCGTTCGGTGTCATTGGCGCGATCCTGCCCGTCACCCATTCCGTGCCCACGCTCAGCGGCAACATCATCAACATCGTGGCCGCGGGGAACGCCGTCGTCTTCAACCCGCATCCCGGTGGCGCGCGCTCGGCCGCCCTCGCCGTCCGCGCCTACAACGAGGCGATCGAGGCCGCCCTCGGGATCGAGAACCTCGTGTGCACCGTCGCGCAGCCGACGCTCGACACCTTCGCCGCGCTGACCCGCGACCCGCACGTCGGCCTGCTCTGCGTCACCGGCGGCCCGGCTGTGGTCGCCGCTGCGATGAAGTCGGGCAAGCGCGCGATCTGCGCCGGCCCCGGCAACCCGCCGGTCCTCGTCGACGGCACGGGCTGCCTGCGCAAAGCGGCCCGCGACATCGTCCAGGGCGCTGCTTTCGACAACAACCTGCTCTGCATCGGGGAGAAGCAGGTGTTCGTTCCCGATGCGCATTTCGCCGCTTTCCGCGAGGCCTTGCTCGCTGCCGGCGCCGCCGAGCTCAACGCGTCGCAGGTGGAACGCCTGACCGCCGCGGCCTTCACCTTCTCGAAGGACGCCGGCGGCTGCGCCCACGCCGCGGTCAACCGCAAACTCGTCGGCGCCGACGCCGCGGTGCTCGCCCAGCACGCAGGCGCAAATGTGCCCGCCTCCTCGCCGCTGCTGTTCGCGGAGACGCCCGCCGACCACGCTTTCGTCGTCGAGGAGCAGATGATGCCGATGCTGCCCGTCGTGCGCGTCCGCTCGGTCGAGGAGGGTATCGAGCTCGCCCGCCGCTCGGAGCACGGCTACAAGCACTCCGCGATCATCCACTCGCTTAATGTGGACCATATGACGCAGATGGCGCGCGCGCTCGACACCACGCTATTCGTCAAGAATGGCCCCTGCGTCGCCGGCCTCGGCCTGGGCGGCGAGGGTTACCTCAGCTACTCCATCGCCACCACCACGGGCGAGGGCATTACAACGCCCGCCACATTCACGCGCACGCGACGGTGCGTGATGGTCGATAACCTTCGGATCTACTGAGTATGATGGTGGCGCGCGTCGACGGGGTGATCGTCTCGACGGTCTGCCATCCCAGCATGGCCGGCCACCGGACGATCATCTGCCAGCCGCTCGACGAGCACGGCCGCGAGGAGGGGGCCCCGTTCCTCGCCGTCGACCCGCACGCCGCGGGCCGCCACCAGCGGGTGCTGGTTTCCACCGACGGCTCTCACACCCGCGCCCACGTGGGCGACCCGCGTTCGCCGCTGCGCAACCTCATCCTCGGGGTGATCGACGAGGAGGACGCCCGCGCGGGCCGCTGACTATGCGCCTCGGACATGTCATCGGCCGCGTCACGCTCTCCCGGCAGGATCCCGCCTACCAAGGCGGGCGTTTCCTGCTGGTCCAGCCCTTCGGCCGCGACCAGTACCGCGGCGCCGGGATGACGCCGCTCGCGCTCGGCAACAGCCTGGTGGTGTACGACCAACTCGGGGCCGGCGTCGGCCACGTGGTTGGGTTCACCGAGGGCGCTGAGGCGACCGCGCCGTTCCCGGAGCCCACCCCGGTCGACGCGTACTGCGCGGCGATCGTCGACGAGATTTTCTACCAGCCGCCCGCCTGAGGCGTCTTCTTCCAATGCCGAAAGTCATCACCGCCCGCGAAGCCGAGGAGCTCCTGCGCAAGGGCGAAGCTCCCCCGGCCGGCGCTATCCTCACGCCCGCCGCCCGCGATGTCCTCGGGGGCGGCAGCCTGCAGTCCGCCTTCCGGGGAACCGGCGCGCGCGCCGCGGCCAAGCCCGCCGCCACGCCCGCCGCGGCGCCCGCCACGCCCGACTTGGAATACCGCTGGACCCCGGGTTCGGACCCGCGCACCCCGGCCGAGATCGCCGCCTTCTTCCGCTCGCCCGCCCTCCAGGTGCTAAAGGAGCGCATCTGCGACATCGGCCGCCGCCTCTGGCAGCGCGAGTACACCGACGGCAACGGCGGCAACATTACCATTCGCGTCGGCGACAACCTCGCCCTCTGCACGCCCACGCTCATCTGCAAAGGCTTCATGCAGCCGGCCGACATGTGCTTGGTGGACCTCGACGGCAACCAACTGGCCGGCACCCGCAAGCGCACCAGCGAGGCGATGACCCACTTCGGCATCATGAAGCGCCAGCCGGCGGCCAAGTCTTGCGTCCACGCGCACCCGCCGCACGCCACTGCCTTCGCCATCGCTAACGTCGACATTCCCTCCTGCCTCATCCCCGAGGCCGAGGTGTTCCTCGGCAAGATCGGCGTCGCCAAGTACCAGACGCCGGGCACGCCCGCCAACGCCGACGAGGTGGGCGAGGTCGGCAAGGAACACCAGGCCGTGCTGATGGAGAACCACGGCGTGATCTGCTGGGGCAAGGACGTCGAGGACGCCTATTGGAAGATGGAGAACATCGACTCCTACTGCCGCACGGTCTGGATTGCGGCCGGGCTCGGCGGCGGCCTGCACCGCTTCTCCGGCCGGCACGCCCGCGAGCTCATCGACATCCGCCAGAAGCTCGGGATGCCCGACCCCCGCGCCGGCCTCAAGGAATGCGAGCTCTGCGACAACGCCGACTTCCGCCCGGCCACCGTCTGCGCCGCGCCCGCCGCCCCCGCGGAGGCTGCCGCGCCCGACCCCCAGATCGAGGCCGTCGTCTCGGCGGTCGCCGCCCAGATCCTCCGCCAGCTCGGCGGCAAATGACTCTCCCCGCGTTCCAATGAAAGTCTCCATCATCGGCGGCGGCGGCCGCGTCGGCTCCAACGCTGCCTTCGCCCTCCAGTGCGCCGGCATCGTCTCCGAGATCCAGATCCTCGACGCCAACGCGGACCTCGCCGAGGGCGAGGCCCTCGATCTCCTGCACGGCGCATCCTCCCTCGCCGACCAGCGCATTTACGCCGGCGACTACGCCCGCGCGAAGGACAGCGACATCTTCGTCATCACCGCTGGCCTCCGCCGCAAGCCCGACGAGTCCCGCCTCGACCTCATCAACCGCAACGTCGCCCTCTTCAACGGCATCCTCGACAGCCTGAAGGGCGCCGGGATGCGCCGGGACGCGCTGGTGTTCGTGGTCTCCAACCCGGTCGACATCCTCACCCAGCTCGCCGCCGCCCGCCTCGGCCTGCCGTGGTCGCAGGTGCTTGGCCTCGGCACGATGCTCGACACCGCCCGATTCCGCTCGCTGATCGCGCAGGAGCTGAAACTCGCTCCGACGCAGGTGAAGGCCCTGATCCTCGGCGAGCACGGCGACTCGATGTTCCCCGTATGGTCCTCCGCCACGCACGCCGGCCTGCCGCTCGTGCGCCTGCCCGGCTGCACGCCCGCGTTCCAGACCCAGGTGTTCGAGCGCACTAAGGGCAGCGGCGCCGAAGTCATCCGCCGCAAGGGCGGGGCCGGCTGGGCTGTCGGCGCAACGATTGCCGAAGTCGTCCACGCGATCGCCCACGACCGCCGCCAGGTGCTGCCCGTCGCCACGGTCCAGCAGGGCGCCTACGGTATCCGGGGCACCGCTCTCAGCGTTCCCACCGTGGTCGGCCGGGCCGGTGCGCTGGCCCACGTCGAGGTCGAGCTCTGGCCCAAGGAACTCCAGTCCCTGCAGGCCTCCGCCAAGGCGCTCAACGACACTTTCGCCAAGGTCAAGGGGGCCTGAGCCGGCGACTCGGCCGCGTGGGTTTCTTGCTGGCACAGTGGGCGGTGCCGGCTGGCCGGGAACTGGATGCGGCGTCGGCCAAGCCTGAGGGGCCGGAGTGACGCGCGACGGGCGTAAGTCGTCCTCGCCGTCAGGGGATTCCCCGGCCCGCTTCCGGTAAACTTCTCGAACGAGATCAAGCCGGTCTGGCTCCGGATTTCACCTCCCGGTTTGGCGGCGCCGGGCGCGGCCGGGTTGAAGCCGGGGCGGTTGGTTGGAGAGTCGGGCTAAGTCGGGTCGCTGGTGCCCGGGTTGCTGTCGTAGACCGCAGCGTTGGTCCGTTCACCCAGCGTCCTTCGAGCGTGATGGTCTTCGGGTGTTCCGGTACTCCCCGCTCGTTGCGTTGCAGCTGGGCCACGACGGATTCGACCGCCGCCGCTCCCAGCAGCATCGGCTGCAGGTCGATGCCGGCGCAAGGTGCGACGCGCTCGGTCCAGTTTAATTGCACGAATCCGACCTCATGCGGCACGCTCCGCCCCAGGTCCTGCAACCAACCCACGATCCGGGCCTGCCAGTGCCCGAGCACGACGTCTGGGCGGTGGCGCTGGTACCAGGCCAGAAATTGTTCCCGGGTCAGTTCATCGGTGTCGAGGAGCGGTACCGGCTCCCTGCGGCCGGCCCGGCGGAAATGGCTGCTGAATCCAGCGGACCACCGCTGCAGCAACCGGCGGTCCCTCCACGCGGAGAGAACCAGCCCCGGCCGGAGGTAGCCCAGCCGCTCGACCCGCTCGAGGGCGCCCATCATCGCGCGGAGGTGATCGGGCAGTACGGTGTGGAACAGCGGCGCGCTCAGGGCGAAGTCCATCGTCACTGCGGCCAGCTTTGACCAGTCGATGGCGCTGAAGTCACTCGTCTCCTCGAGGGGCAGCACGACCACTCCCTGCACGTTGCGGGCCGCGATGATCGACCCGAGACGCGGGAGCGGAAGCTGGAGGGGCCCCAGCCAACACAGGTCCAGACTGTAGCCGAATTCGGCGGCTCGGCGCCGCGCCCCGTTCAGCACCTCGCGGTGGTAGGGGAGCAAAGAGGGCTTCGCGCCCTCCGTATAGTTCAGCGCCAGCAGGGCGCCGCGGTAAGTGCCGTGGGAAGAGCGTCGGACCGCCGCTAGGATGGAATTTACCAGCGGGTTGGGGCGGTAGCCGGCGCGGCGGGCCACCTGCCAGACCCGTTTTCGCGTCGTGGGTATCACGCGGGGGCTGTCGCGAAGGGCGAGCGAGACGGTCGCGGCGGAAAGGCCGAGCAGCTTGGCTAAGCTGCGGAGAGTGGGTAGTGGCACAGAAGAAAGCTAACTGTTTTATTGGAAAGATTTCGCCGCCTGCCACAAAGCCAAATGTAATCTTAGGGAGGTTCTCCTTGCCTCCGACCCCAACCCTAAACCTAACCGCCCGAAATGACCCCAAACTCTGTCGGCCCTATGTTATCCCGCTGCGCCCTCGCGCTGCTGGCCGTGCTCCCGTTCGCTCGCGGATGGGCTGGCGCCCCGGCGCCGGCCGCGGGCGACACGATCAAGCTTGAGGAGTTCAGTGTTTCCGCAGGCCGTGCCTCCGGCTACCGGGCGCAGAGCGCCATTACTGCCACCGGATTCGGTGCCAACATCCTCAATGTGCCCGTGACGATCAATGTGCTGACCGGCGAGTTCGTGGCCGACCTCGGCGCCAACCTGCAGAGCGAGGTCCTGCGCTACGTGCCCGGCATCATCACGAGCCCGAATTACGAGTCCCAGATGATCATCCGCGGATTCAACGGGCTTCAGGCTTACCGCAACGGCCAGTATCGCCGGCAGCTCTACTCCACTTGGGGAATGGATCGCATCGAGGTGATCAAGGGATCCTCGTCGATCTTCTTTGGGCTGGTTCGCCCGGGAGGCGTGGTGAATTACATCACGAAGAAACCCGAGTTCAAGACAACGGGCGGCGATGCCCGGGTCTCCTTTGGCAGCTGGGATTTCCGCAAGGCCGAGCTGAACTACAACTACGGCGGGGAATCCGTGGCGGTACGCTTTGGCGCCGGCGGCATCGATGCCGGTGGGTGGCGGAACGATGACTTCAAGAAGGAGCACTACCTAGGTGGCTCCCTGGCGGTCAAGGTGCTCAAGGACGGCCTGCTCACCGTGGACCTGGAAACTGTCCGCCGCACAAATCAGGACCGCGAGTCGGCGGCCGTGCTCCGCAGCAACTCGCGCTACCTCGGGAACGCGGCCGCGATTCCCGGCGGGCTCGCCCCTCGAGCTTGGCTCAACGCGAACGGCCAAGCCAGCGCAGCAACGTTCGACATCTTCGCTCCGGTGTTTGGCGGCAATGATCCGTACGGCCGGAAGGTGACGATGGGGCAGGGGACCTACTCGTTTTACCAATCCTACACCGCCGACCTTGAGTACACTCAGCGGATCGGCTCTAGCCTCGTCTACCAGCTGCAGGGTAACTTCGCGATCGATGACTTCGAGATCCTGCGCTCCATCGGCGGTGACCAGGAGCCGTTTGCGGACGGCACGGTCCGTTTCCGCTTCGGCAACTTCGCCAACTACCGCGATTCCTACAACTTCGATAACAAGTTCACCTACCGCTTCGCGCTTGCCGACACCAGTCACACGTTGGCGCTCGGGCAGGAGTCCCAGCGAGTCAATCAGGACACGCCGGGTTGGTTCGACACCCTGAGCCGATTCCAGGACGGCCGCTACGGTGCCTTCGCGGTATGGAATCCCCGCACCCAGCCCCTCCGCAACGCCCCGGCCGAGCGGGCCGCCAGCGCCGAGACCTGGAACATCATGCGCCGTCGCGCGGAAAAGTTGCTCGGTTACTACGTGGGACTCCAGTCCGAGTTGCTGGGGGGCCGCCTGCGGACGATCATCGGAACCCGCCGCAACGAATATGAGCGTAAAACCTATTATGAACGGTCAGTGACCAACGGCGAGGTGGCGACGCCCAAGGCCAAGGCCAACACCCCGCTGTACGGGGCGCTCGTGAAGCTCACCAACGATCTTTCCGCGTTCGCCACCTACTCCGAGTCGTTGGAACCGCAGCTCGGGGCCGATGCGGACGGCAAGGGACTGCAGCCGGTGGTCGGCAAGGGATACGATATCGGTCTCAAGTCCGCCGTCCTGAACGGGCAACTGGCCGGTTCCATCTCCTTTTACGGGGTCAAGCGGGAGAATATTTCCTCGCGAGACAGCGCTCGGGAAGTCTCCACCGCCCGCCAGCCTTGGTTCATCTACGGCGACGCAGAGGAGTCCCAAGGCATCGAGGTCGATTTCTCGTACAACCCAGCTAGCAATTGGCAGGTCCTAGTCGGCTACTCCCATATGACCAAGGCGAGGACCGTCGCCTCGACCGTTCCCGCGCGCGTTGGCCTGCCGCTGGCGGCAGTGCCGCGCGATCTACTCCAGCTCTGGACCAAGTACGATTTCCGCACCGGCCCGCTCAACGGGTGGTCGCTCGGAGGCGGGCTGCGCGACAGTTCCTCGGCCCGTTTCGCCGCGGACCCCAACGTCTCGGCGAGGATGCCCGCCTACACGACACTCGACTTGATGCTCCAACACCGATTCAAGCTCGGGGGCAGGAACATGGTCGCCCAGCTGAACGCGCGGAACTTGACGGACAAGGAGTACCGGGAGAGCGGGTTTGCCGCGTTCGGCGATCCGCGCAACTTCCTGCTGTCGCTCACCACGAAGTTCTGACGGGGCGGCAGGCTCTCCGTGATGGGCGCCCTGGGCCCTGCCCAGAGCTCCTTTTCTTTGGCGAATCGGCTTCAGGGTCGCGGCTCCACGCCGCGCCGGTCCGCGTTGAGGCGTTGTCGGAGGGCGATCACCCTGAAGCTGGTGGCGTTGGGGTTTGGACAGGTTCCCCGGCGACCCGGCCGCGTGGGTTTCTTGCTTGCACACTGGGCGGGGAGGTGCTCAAGATCGTCTGTTTATGAAAAACCTGCTTCTCGCCCCCATCGCCGCGGCCTTCATCGCCGCTTCCGCCTTCGCCGCCGACAAGGAAGTCACCCTCACCGGCGCCGGTCAGTGCGCCAAGTGCTCGCTCAAGCAGACCGACGCGTGCCAGAACGCCGTCGTCGTCAAGGAGGGCGGCAAGGAGAGCACCTACCTGATGGCGAAAAACGACGTCGCCCAGAAGTTCCACGGCACGATCTGCAAGGGCGTGAAGCAGGTTACCGTGACCGGCTCCGTCAGTGAGAAGGATGGCAAGAAGGTCATCACGGCCTCCAAGGTGGCCGAGGTGAAGAGCTGATCCCGGCTGGATCCTGAACTTTTCCGGGGCGCCCGCGGGCGCCCCTTTTTTGTGCCTGCCCGCGGCCTCTGGCTGCCCCGGCGGCGCGCTTGCTTCCTCCCCTCGGCCAAGGTGGGGTGGGGATGCCCCGCCCGCCCTCGCGCCCGGCCCCGCCGGCGGAATCCCACGGGGCCGCGCGCGCCGCTGCTGCGGCTCTTTGCGCTAACACGCGGCGCGCCTACAACGCGACTCCGTTCGCCCTGCCCCGCGCCGGGTTGCATTAGTTCTGGGGCACAGGTGGCCTCGAACGGGACTCCCGCGGCCTTTCCGCCTTCAACCTCTACCGCGACCACGCGCGCGGCTAGGGTACCTACCAGATAGGCCTGCGGATGCCTACTGGAGACGCCCGGGCGGCGGCCCGGTGTTCAACGCGGGGGCAATCGGCGCCGGCTGGGTCCTCGCGGATGACCCGCAGATGGCGGAGCTGCTCCGTAACGTCCTCGCCCATTTCGGGGTGCCGCGCCCGGCGCGCTGACTAGGACGGCTTGCGGGTGGCACCTTGCCGCGCTTGGCTTGGCGGACCCCGCCGGTGCGCCCTCTCCTGCCGCTCCTCCTCTGGCTCGCCCTCATCCCCGCCATCCTCGCGGCCGCGAGGCCCGGCGCCCCGAGTTTTCTCGTCATCCTGGCCGACGACCTCGGCTACTCCGACCTCGGCTGCTACGGCGGCGAGATCCCGACGCCGAACCTCGACGGGCTCGCCGCGGGCGGCCTGCGCTTCACCCAGGCATACAGCACCGCCCGCTGCTGGCCATCGCGGGCGGCGGTCCTGACGGGCTTCTACGCGCAGCAGGTGCGGCGCGACGTCGTGCCCGGCGTCCCGAGCGGGGGCCGCGGACTGCGCCCCGCGTGGGCGCCCCTCGCGAGCGAGTTGCTCGCGCCCGCTGGTTACCGGAGCCTCCACGCTGGCAAGTGGCACGTCGACGGCACGCCCCGCGCGCACGGCTTCGCGCACAGCTTTGAGATCGGCCAGGGCCAGAACAATTTCTTCCTTGCGCCCGGCAACACCGACGACGGCGTGCCGGGCGTCCAGACGCCCGACTACCACGTCACCGTCGCCACCGCGGAGCACGCGGTGAAGTACCTGCGCGACCACGCCGCGCGCTTCGCCGGCCAGCCTTTCTTCCTCTACCTGGCGTTCACCGCGCCGCACTTCCCGCTGCACGCCCCGGCGGCCGACATCGCCCGCCACCGCGACGCCTACCACCGCGGCTGGAACGAGATCGCGGCCGAGCGCCACGCGCGCCAGCGACAGCTCGGGCTTGTCCGCCACGACCTGCCCCCGATGGAGCGCGACGTGGGCCCGCCCTACGCCTTCCCCGACGCGCTCCGCGCGCTCGGGCCCGGCGAGGTGAACCGTCCGCTGCCGTGGAACGAGCTCACGCCGAAGCAGCGCTCCTTCCAAGCGGCGAAGATGGCGGTGCATGCCGCGATGGTGGACCAGATGGACCGCGAGCTGGGCCGGGTGCTCGCGCAAATCCGGGCGATGGGCGCCTTCGAGAACACGCTTATCCTCTTCGGCTCGGATAATGGGGCCAGCGCGGAGATCATGATCCGCGGCGGCGGACACGATCCGCGGGCGGCCCCGGGCTCGGCCGCGACCTACCTGTCGCTTGGCCCGGGCTGGTCGAGCGCGGCCAACACGCCGTTTCGCCGCCACAAGACCTGGGTGCACGAGGGCGGCATCGCCACGCCGCTGATCGCCCATTGGCCCGCCGGCGTCCGCGCGCGCGGCGAGCTTCGCCACACGCCGGTCCACCTGATCGACGTGGCTCCGACGCTCCTTGAGCTGGCGGGCGCGTCCCGTCCCGCCTCGGTGCGCGGCCATCCGGTGCCGCCGTGGCCGGGCCGTAGCCTCGTGCCGGCGTTCGCCGCCGACGGGCCGCTCGACCGCGAGTTCCTGTGGTGGGAGCACGAGGGCAACCGGGCCCTGCGCGCGGGCGACTGGAAGCTCGTCGCGTTGAAGGACGCGCCGTGGGAGCTCTACGATCTGGCGCGCGACCGCGGGGAGCAGCGTGACCTCGCCGCCGCTGAGCCGGCGCGGGTGAAGGCGCTGGCGGCCCTCTGGGAACGGCAGGCAGAGGAGAACGGCCGGCTCGCCCGCACCGACCCGCCGCCGGCTGCCGCGCCGGGCGCGAAGCAGGGTAAGCGCAAACAGCCGTGATCCGCGCGGTCGCAGCCCCTGCCGCGGACAGGCGCTGGCGACGCGGATTCTAACTCGAATTCCCTGAGGAATGGGACTTGCTCACTTCGTGTCTTGCCGGTGAAATCGTCTCTCTTGTCTCCCCGCCTCGCCCGCCTCCGGGCCGGCCTGCTGCTGCTGGCCCTCCCGCACGCCGCCCTCGGCGCCACGCCGGACTACAACCGCGACGTGAAGCCGATCTTGGCCGAGAACTGCTTCGCCTGCCACGGCTTCGATGAGGCCGGTCGCAAGGCCAAACTCCGCCTCGATGTCGCCGCCGAGGCCCTCGCGCCCCGCTCCAACGGCCCCGCGATCAAGCCCGGCGACGTCGCCGGCAGTGAGGTCTGGCAGCGCGTCATTAGCCCCCACGCCGATGAGGTGATGCCGCCCCCGGAGGCTCACAAGTCCCTCACCGCCGCCCAGCGGGAGACGCTCCGCGCGTGGATTGAAGCGGGTGCGCCCTACGCGGAACACTGGGCCTTCGTGCCCCCGCGTGCCACGCCCGTGCCGGCCGGCGCGGCGCACCCGGTCGACGCCTTCGTCCGCACCCGCCTCCGCCAGGAGGGCCTCGCCCCCGCGCGTCTCGCCGACCCGCGCGCGCTCGTCCGCCGCGTCACGCTTGACCTCACCGGCCTGCCCCCCCTGGCCGCCGAGGCCGAGGCCTTCGCCGCCGACCGCGACCCGCGCGCTTACGAGCGCCTCGTCGCCCGCCTCCTCGCCAGCCCCCACTTCGGCGAGCGCCTCGCGGTCGACTGGCTCGACGCCGCCCGCTACGCCGACACCAACGGTTTCTCCATCGACGGCGGCCGCCACCAGTGGCTCTGGCGCGACTGGGTCATCCAGGCCTTCAACGACAACCTCCCGTACGACCGTTTCCTCGTCGAGCAGCTCGCCGGCGACCAGCTGCCGGATGCCACGGACGGCCAGCTCATCGCCTCCGGGTTCCAGCGGAACAATATGACGACCCACGAGGGCGGCACGATTCCGGAGGAGAACCTCGTCAATTACAACGCCGACCGCGTGAAGACCCTCGGGGAGGCCGTGCTCGGGCTCACGCTCGCCTGCGCGCAGTGCCACGATCACAAGTATGACCCGGTCTCGGCGCGCGATTACTATCGGCTCTTCGCCTATTACAACCGCCTCGGCGACCGCGGCCTCGACGGCAACGCCGGGGTCAACGCCGGCCCCGCCCGCTCTCTCCGCACCGTCCTCCGCACCGCGGAGGAAGCCGAGTTGCGCGCGCGCGTGGCCGCTCTGCGGGAGTCGCTCGCGCGTCCTGACGGCGCCGTGCTGCGGACCTGGGCGGATCGCGAACGCGCCCGCCTCGCCCGCCGCGGCGAGGGCTTCGCCTTGCATCCGGTCAAGGTCCGGCAGGCGTCGACCCCCAACCGCTCCGACCTCGGGGTCGAGGATGGCCGCGTTGTCGTGATCCGGCAGGCCGGCGACCTCGCCGCCATCGACATCGCGGTCGACCTCACTGGTATCCCCGGTCCCGTGACCGGCGTGCGCATCGTCATCCCGCCGTCGCCGGACCTGCCGGGTGGCGGCTGGGGCCGCGGACCCGTGACGCGCGCCGCGATGGCCGCCAAGGCGAAGGGCAAGGTCGCCGCGCCCGCGCAGGACTTCAAGGGCACGTTCCGTCTCACCGCGCTGGCGGTGTCGGCCGGCGCGGTGGCCGGCGACCAGGTCGACCTGCACCAGCTGCGCGGGCTCGCGGGGGTCACGGCGAGTTCCTCGGATCCCGCGCACCCGCCCGCGGGCTGCCTCGACCCGCGCAACGACGCGGGCTGGTCGCCCGACCTCGCGGCCACCGGCCCGGTCCACCTCACCGCGACGCTCGCCCGCCCGCTGCGGCCGGAGGAGACGCCCCACCTCAACGTGCAGCTTAACTTCGGCGCCGGGCGCTCGCTGCTGCCCGAGCGGGTCGAGCTGTTCGTGACGACCGGCACGGACGACGGCACCGATCTGCCGGCCGCGGTGGTCGCCGCCCTTGGGCGGCCGGGTGGCGAGGACGATCCGGCGGTCGCGGCCGTCCTCTGGACCCACGCGTCTCGCCATGCCGCCGAGCTGGCCCCGCGCCGGGTGGAACTGGCGAACCTTGAGGAGCGCCTCGCCAGTCTCACCGAGCCGATCTCCACGATGGTGATGGCCGTCGCGGAAAAGCCCCGCGAGACGCGTATCCTGCACCGCGGCGACTACGCGCAGCCCAAGGAGACGGTCACGCCTGGCACGCCCGCGTTCCTCCCGCCGCCGCCGGCCGGCGCCGCGGAGGACCGCCTCGGGCTCGCGCAATGGGTCGTAATGCCGGGGCACCCGCTGACCGCGCGCGTCGCGGTGAACCGATTCTGGCGCCTCCTCTTCGGCACGGGGCTCGTCGCCACGCCCGCTGACTTCGGCACGCAGGGCGAGTACCCCAGCCATCCCGAGCTGCTCGACTGGCTGGCGCTGGAGTTCGTCGCGTCCGGCTGGAACGTGAAGCGTCTTCTCACGCTGCTGGTCACGAGCGAGACCTACCAGCAGTCCGCCGCCGCCTCCGCGGAGCAGTTGGATCGGGATCCGCGCAACCGGCTGCTGGCCCGCGGGCCCCGCTTCCGGCTCGGGGCGGAATTTATCCGCGACCACGCGCTGCGCGTCAGCGGCCTCCTTGTGCCCCGCATCGGCGGGCCGAGTGTCAACCCGTACCTTCCCTACGACCTCTGGCGCGAGGTCAGCCATTACGGGAGCACGCCCGCGACGGCGCAGGTGTTCGTGCAGGACCACGGGGAGAAGCTTTACCGCCGCTCGCTCTACACCTACTGGAAACGCACCGCGCCCCCGCCGTCGCTCGCCGCCTTCGACGCGCCGAATCGCGAGGTCTGCACGATCGAGCGCGGCGCCACCACCACGCCGCTGCAGGCGCTCGTACTGCTGAATGACGTGCAGTTCGTCGAGGCGTCCCGCGCCTTCGCCGAGCGCGCGCTGGGCCGGGCGGAGACCGGGGACGACGCGCGGCTGCGCTGGCTGTTCGCGGAGGGCGTTTCGCGTCCGCCGGCCGCGGCCGAGCTCGCCGTCCTGCGCGGGACCCTCGCGCGGGAGCGGGCGCGTTACGTCCGCGATCCCGCGGCGGCGACCGCCTTCCTCGCCGCCGGGGAATCCCCCCGCGACGCCCGCCTGCCCGCTCCGGAGCACGCTGCCTGGGCCCAAGTCGCGACGCTCGTGCTGAACCTTAGCGAGGCCATCACGCGGAACTGAGCGCGACCTTGACCCGCCCTGAGGACTGGACCCCCTGAGTCTCCCCCTTAGCCAGATCCTCCGTCTCTCCCTTCCCGTCCCTCGCCGCCTCCCCCGAGCCCCGTCCGCCGATGCACGCCGCCGCAGCCGAACTGCTCCATCAACTCACCCGCCGCACGTTCCTTGGCCGCTCGGCCCGCGGGATCGGTGGCCTTGCCCTCGGCACCCTGCTCGCCGAGTCCCTCTCCGCCGCCACCCGCGGCCGGACCGGCCTGCCCCACTTCAAGCCCCGCGCCAAGCGCGTGCTCTGCCTCTTCCAGAGCGGCGGGCTCTCGCACGTCGACCTGTTTGACGACAAGGCCGCCCTGCACCGCCACGCGGGGCAGGAGATCCCGGCTTCCGTCAAGGGCGCCCAGCGGCTCACTGGGATGACCAGCAACCAGTCCGCATACCCGGTCGTGCCCCCGCTCCGCCCCGGCCGCCGCTGCGGCGCGCGTGGCACCTGGATCAGCGACCTCTTGCCGCACCACCAGCGCATCGCCGACGAGCTCTGCATCGTGAAGAGCCTCCACACCGAGGCCATCAACCACGACCCCGCCATCACCTTCATGAACACGGGTAACCAGCTGCCCGGTTACGCCAGCATCGGCGCTTGGGTCAGCTACGGCCTCGGCTCGGTCAACGCCAACCTTCCCGCCTTCATCGCGCTGGTTTCGCAGGGCACCGGCAAGAACCCCGGCCAGCCCATCTTCTCCCGCCTCTGGGGCAGCGGCTTCCTCCCCGCCTCGCACCAGGGGGTCGGCCTCCGCCCTGGCGCCCACCCGGTGCTGCACCTCAACAACCCGCCCGGCGTCGACCGCGCCCAGCGGCGCGCCCTGCTCGATGATCTCGCCCGCCTCAACCAGGCCCACGCCGCCGAGCTCGGCGACCCCGAGACGCTCGCCCGCCTCGAGGCCTACGAGATGGCCTTCCGGATGCAGGCCTCCGTGCCCGAGCTGACCGAACTCTCGGGCGAATCCGCCGCGACGCTCGAGGCCTACGGGCCCGAGGTCCGCAAGCCCGGCACCTACGCCGCCAACTGCCTCCTCGCCCGCCGCCTCCTCGAGCGCGACGTCCGCTTCGTCCAGCTCTTCCACCGCGGCTGGGACCAGCACATCGCCATCGCCCGCCAGCTGCCCAACCAGTGCCGCGACGTCGACCAGCCCACGGCCGCCCTGGTCGAGGACCTCAAGCGCCGCGGGCTGCTCGCGGACACGTTGGTGCTCTTCGCCACCGAGTTCGGCCGCACCGTCTTCAGCCAAGGCACGCTCGGCGACCCCGGGATGGGCCGCGACCACCACGGCCGCGCCTTCACCGTCTGGCTTGCCGGCGGCGGCATCAAGGCGGGCATCGATTACGGCGCCACCGACGACTTCTGCTACAACATCACGGAGAACCCGGTCCACCTGCGGGACCTCCACGCGACGATGCTCCACTGCCTCGGCATCGACCACGCGCGATTCACCCACAAGTTCCGCGGCCTCAACGTCCGCCTCACTGGCGTCGAGGAGGCCCGGGTGGTGAAGGAAATCCTTGCCTGAGCCGCGCCGCGGGCGGTCAGCCCGCGGCTGCGGCGGTCCTGCCCTCGGAGCGCTTCACCAGCTCGTCCACCACCACGGTGGTGGTCACGTCGCAGGCGACGTTCGTCGCGGTGCGGCACATATCCAGGATGCGGTCCACGCCGAGGATGATGCCGATGCCCGCCGGATCGATGCCGAAGGTCGCCAGCAGGCCCGCGATCAGCGGCAGCGAGCCGCCCGGGATCGCCGCCACCGCCACCGCGCTCAGCACCGACAGCAGCAGCAGCGAGACCTGCTGGCCCACTCCGAGGTCCACGCCGAACACCTGCGCCACGAACAGCACGACGCAGCCCTCGTACAGGGCCGTGCCGCTCATATTCATCGTCGTGCCCAGCGGCAGCACGAAACCCGCCGTGCTTGGGGTCACCTTCAGCCGCTCCGTCGCGTTCTGGAGGGCCGCCGGCAGCGCCGCCGCGCTGGAGCTGGTCGAGAAGGCCGTCACCACCACGTCCTTGATCGCTGCGAAGTACGCCCGCGGCCGCCAAGAGGTCCAAACCCGCAGCCACAGCGACATCGTGCCAAAGACGTGCACCGCCATCACCGCGACGCACACGAGGACAAACACCCCGAGCGCGATGATGATGTCGAGGCCGGTACGGACCACCACGCTGTAGATCATCGCCGGGACCGCATACGGGGCCAGGCGCAGCGCGAAGTGCACGATGCCCGTCATCAGATCGTTCACGGTGTCGAGGGCTGCGAGGAGCCGCGCCTGCCGGTCTGGTGCCAGCCGCGTCCCGGTCGCGCCGACGAGGATCGCGAAGACGATCAGCGGCAGGACGTCCCCGAGGGAGGTGCGGCTGTGGCCCACGAAGGCCCCGAACAGGTTCCGCGGCATGAACATCTCGACCACCGTCATCAGCGTCAGATTGGCTTGCGCCTGTTGCTGGTTGGCGACGTGCTTCTGCGCCGCGCCACCGTAGGTGGTCATCACGGCCTCCTTGGTCTCCTTGCTGATGAAGTCGCCCGGCTGGACCAAGTTCATCACGATCAGCCCGAGGCCGACCGCGATCGCCATGTTAAGGAAGAAAAACAAGAAGGTGCGCCCCGCCAGCGGCCCCAGCTTCTCCGGCCGCCCCAGCTGCAGCACGCCCGAGGCGAGCGACGCGAAGACGAGCGGGATGATCACGAAGAACAGCAGCCGCAGGAAGACTTGGCCGATTGGCTCAAGGAAGTGTGTGGCGACGCTCTGCGCGCCCGTGAGGATGCCGGGCGCGAACTTGCCCAATCCGATGGTGGCCGCGCCGGCAATCAGGCCGAAGACAAGGCCGCGCAGGATGCGGTTGGCGAGGTGCGGGTCGGAAGGGCTGGCCATGGGGGAGGGGGGTGCGCGGACCGTGCCCCGCCCGCCGCCCGGTGTCCAACGGGAAACGGCCCGCCCGCTCAGGCGTAGCGGTCCTCGGTCCAAGGATCCGCCGTATTGGAATAGCCCCGCACCTCCCAGAAGCCCAGTTTGTCCTCGGCGAGGAAGGTGATGGCGTTGACGAACTTCGCGCCCTTCCACGCGTAGAGCTTGGGGATGATCACCCGCGCCGGGCCCCCGTGCTCCCGCGACACCGGCGCGCCGCCGAAGCTCGTCGCCACCAGCACATCGTCGTCGAGGCACTGGTCGAGCGCCACATTGGTCGAGTACCCGTCGTAGCCGGTGAAGTAGACGAACCGCGCCTCGGGCGCTGGCGCCACCAGCTCGTGCAGGGTCGTGAAGGCCACGCCGCCCCAGCGGCAGTCGAACTTGCTCCACGTGGTCACGCAGTGGAAGTCGCTCACGTCCTCCACCTGCGGCAGGGCGTTGAACTGGTCCCAAGTGAGCTCCACCGGCCCCGCCACCAGGCCGTCGATCCGCAGACGCCAGTCCGCCGGGTCGATCCGCGGCTGCACGCCGAGGTCGAGCACGGGGAATCCGGTGGTCAGTTTCTGCCCGGGCGGCAGGCGCTCGCCGGAGCGTTCCGCCCGCGCGGTCACCCCGCGGGCCCGCTGCTTCTCCGCCCACCTTTGCTTCGCACGGACGAGTCGTTCTTGGGACATCCGGAGGATTCTAGGTCTTCCCCGGCCGCGCGCAAGCGCGCCGCTTGCCGCGAACAGCTTTTAAACCGCCACGCCGTCGTCCGTGAGCGCCTGACGCACCGGCTCCCGCCGGCGCCAGTAATACCAGAAGAGGCCGCCCTGGTAGGCCGCGGCCAGCCCGGCCACCAGGCCGTGGGTCACGCGGTGCACTAGCCGCACGTAATCCGCGGGGCTCACGCCTAGCTCCGCCGCGGTCGCTTCCACTGCCGCCCGGAGTCCCTCCGGCACCGGGGGCATTTCGGATCCCGCGAGGCGCAGGGCACAGTAGGCCCAGACCGCCGCCAGCAGCAGCGGCTGGCTGGCGAGGATCCAGCGCAGGCCACCGGGGTCCCCGTGCCGCAGCCGGGCCACGCCGTGCAACTCCACCGCGCCCGCCCCCGCCGCCGCGAGGCCCGCCCCTGCGTAGGCCTTTTCCCCCGCGGCTGCCGCCAGCAACGCGAACGCCCCGGCCAGCACCACCACGCCCAGCCCGTCGAACCGCGCCAGGCGCAGCACGCGGGCCAGGGTTTCCTCCGGGAGCAGCGGCGGGGCTTGCATCGAAGGTTTGTCATCCCGCCCCCGCCCCCGAAGCTCAAGCCCCTTCGTGACGCGCCCGCCCGCACCGCCCGCCCTCCCGTTCCGCCTCGATTTCCCGCCGGAGCTCCCCATC
>VHCI01000057.1 GCA_016871775.1 Verrucomicrobiota bacterium
ACGCCGTGACCTGCGTCGACCGCGCGCTCAAGGCCCCGGTGATCCGCTTCAACGAGGTCTCCCGCGCGCGCCTCGGTTTCCTGGCCCGCGAGGTGCGGGCGGACGGCTCGCTTGGCCCGGTCTTCTGGCTCGAGAACCCGCCGCCCGCGCCCGAACCCGGCTACCCCGCGCATCCTGCCGGGGATCCGGCGCTCGTGGCGGCGATCCGGGGCCACTTCGCCCAGCCGGCCCACCTGCCGCAACTGCTCTTCGGCCCCCGCGAGCACCCGGATTCGGCGGACGAGCACCGGATGACCGAGCCGACCCAGCCCTGGCGGCTCGACAACGGCACCTGGGTCCGGCTGTACCGCGACCAGGGAACGATCCACGGGAAGTCGCGGGCGGAGATCGAGGACTCCCGGCCGCGGCGGCACTACGCGTCCTTCTCCCTCGACGACGGGCGCACCTGGACCGCGCCGACGCGGACGAACTTTCCGGATTCGGGCGCGCGCGCCAACGCCGGGCGCCTGCCCGACGGCCAGTACTACGTGATCAACAACCCGCTGCCGATCCCGGCCCGCCAGGGCGGCCGCGCGATGCTCGCGATCTCGCTCTCCCGCGACGGGCTCGTCTTCGACCGGATGGCGGTCCTGCGCTTCCTCACCCCGCCGCAACGCCACGACGGCGTGGCGAAGGGCTCGAACGGGTTCCAGTACCCGCACAGCGTCATTGTGGGCGCGCACCTCTGGGTCATCTATTCGATCAACAAGGAGGATATGGAGATCGCCCGCGTCCCGCTGGCGGAACTCCAGGCCCTGGGCGCGGGCGCGTCCCCCGCGCGCGCGAAGCGGCGCCGTTGAACCACCCCGCCCACCGATGACCATTTTGGACTGGATCGTGGTGGTCCTCTACCTGGCCTCGCAGGTCGGGCTCGGCTGGCATCTGGGCCGGAAGCAGGACGACACCCGCGAGTACTTCATCGGTTCCGGCCGGCTCAACCCCGTCGCGGTCGGACTCTCCCTCTTCGCCACCCTGCTGAGCAGCATCACATACCTCGGCATCCCCGGCGAGGTCCTCGGGATGGGGCCCGCCTACCTCGCGATCTACTTCTCCTACCCGTTCATCTTCCTCGTGATCGCGTTCGTGATTTTGCCGGTCTACATGCGGCACCGCGTCACCAGCGCGTACGAGTTGCTGGAGCGCCGCCTCGGGCTCGGGATCCGGCTGCTGGGCGTCGCCCTGTTCCTGTCGCTCCGGCTGATCTGGATGGCCCTGATGATCTATCTCACCTCGAAGGCCACCGCGATCATCGTCGGGTTCGGGCCCGGCGCGGTGCCGTGGATCGCCGCCGTCCTGACCCTCTCGACCGTCGTCTACACGTCGGCCGGCGGGATGCGCGCGGTCGTGCTCACCGACGTGATGCAGTCCCTCGTCCTCTACGGGGGCACCCTGATGGTGATCGCGGTGGTGACCTGGAAGATGGGCGGCCTCGGGTGGTTTCCCGCGGAGTGGCAGGCCGGCGTCTGGGACCCGCAGCCGATCTTCAGCCCCGACCCGGCGACGCGGCTCACGGTCGCCGGTTCGATGCTCTGGGTCTTCCTCTGGATGATCGCCACCTCGATGGGCGACCAGGTCTCCGTCCAGCGGTTTATGTCCACGCAGGACGTGCGCGCCGCGCGGCGCGCCATCGCCACGCAGCTGATCGTGGCCTTCATCTGCGGGACCACCCTCGGCCTGGTGGGCCTGGCGCTGCTGGGTTACTTCCAGGCCAACCCCGCGCTGCTCCCGCGGGGCGGCACCCTCAAGTCGCAGGCCGACCTGATCTTCCCGCACTTCATCGCGCACCACCTGCCGCCGGTGGTCACGGGCTGCGTGGTCTCGGGCCTCCTCGCCGCCGCGATGTCCAGCATCAGCTCCGGGGTCAACTCGATCACCGCGGTCGTGATGACCGACCTGCTGGAGCGCTTCGGCCGCCGGCCGGCGACCGACGTCGCGCACGTGCGTGCGGCCCGGTTCCTCGCCCTCGGCATCGGCGTCGCGACGCTTCTGCTCAGCACGGTGATGGGTCACGTGCCGGGCAACTTCCTCGCCGTGACGAACAAGACCTCGAGCCTGCTCGCGGTCCCGATCGCGCTCCTCTTCGTCTTCGCGCTCTTCGTCCCCTTCGCCAATCCGGCCGGCGTCTGGCTCGCGACCCTCGCCAGCGTCACCGCCGCCGTGCTGGTCGCGTTCTCGGGCCTGTTCTTCGGGATGAATCCCGCGACGGGCCTGGACCCGGTCAGCTTCCAGTGGATCGCGCCCGTCGCGCTCGTCACGGGCCTCGGCGTCGGCCTGCCCGCCTGCTGGCTCCTCTCCCGCGTCAACCGCCCGGCCTCCGCGCCGCCCCCGCGATGAGGAACAGCAAGGCGCTCGCCCGTGCCCGCCGGGGGGAGGTCATCCGCACCTGCGTCCTCGGCCATTACATCCCCGCCTTCGTCGCCCAGGCCGCGCGCGCCGGCTACGACTGCATCTGGCTCGACCTTGAGCACCGGATGCTCTCCCCGCGCGAGGTCCAGGCCCTGCTGGCGCATTCCCACCTCCACGACATCGACATCCTGCTGCGGCCGCCGACCCTCGAGAAGACCGGGCTCTGCCGGTACCTCGAGGAGGGCGCCACCGGCCTGATGATCCCCTTCGTCTGCACGCCCGAGAAGGCGCGGATGCTGGTCGAGTCCGTGAAGTTCCCGCCCCTCGGCGACCGGGGCATCGATCCCGGCGGGCTCGACAACGGCTTCCAGGCGCGGGACGTCGACGCCTACACGGCCTGGGCCCTGCGGGAGACCTTCCTCTGCGTCCAGATCGAGACGCCGCTGGCGGTGCGCAACATCGACGCCATCGCGGCCGTGAAGGGCATCGATATGATCTTCGTCGGGCCCGCCGACCTCGGGTTCCGGCTGCGCCAGGCCGGCGGGATGACGCTCGAGGAGGCGTGGGAGCGCGTCGCCGCGGCCTGCCGGCGGCACGGGGTGCCCTTCGGGGGCCCCGCCCTCGCGCCCGACGAGTTCCGCCGCCGCCGGGCCCAGGGTGCCCAGCTGCTCGTCGCCTGCAGCGAGTTCCGCAGCTGGGCCCGCGGGCTGGCGGAGGACATCCGCAGGTACGATGAACCCGGCTGAACTTCACCTATGAGGATGATCATCGGCGGCAGGAGCTGCGGCGCCGCGGACGGCGCCGTGCAGGAAGTGGTGAGTCCCGCGACCCACGAGGTCGTGGACACGGTGCCGCGCGCGACCCCGGAGGACCTCGCCCGCGCCCTCGCGCACGCGCGGCGCGGCTTCGCGGCCTGGTCCCGCGTCCCGCTCCACCGCCGCATCGAGGTGGTCCAGGCGTTCGAGCGCCGGCTGGAGGAGCGGCGCGAGGACCTGGTCCGCCTCAGCCTCCAGGAGGCCGGCAAGACGCGCGCCCTCGCGGCGGGCGAGCTCCGGGTCGCGGGCGTGCTGCTCCGCAACTTCTGCGAGGCCGCGCGTGCGCTCGGGGGGGAGACCTTCCCGCCCGGCAACCACCCCCTCGCGGAGCACGACCTGGTCCTCACCGTCCGCGAGCCCTGGGGCGTCGTCGTCTGCCTCCTGCCCTTCAACAGCCCGCTCTCGCTCTACGTGCAGAAGGTGATCCCCGCGCTGCTGATGGGCAACGCGGTGATCGTCAAGCCGGCCTCCGCCACCCCTTTGGGCAACATCGTGATGACCGAGCTGCTGCTCGCCGCGGGCGTGGAGCCGGAGGCGGTCCAGATCGTCACCGGGGGCGGCGCCGTGGTCGGGCGGCATCTGGTGGGCAGCCCGGACGTGGACCTCGTCAGCCTCACCGGCAGCACCGCGGTCGGCCTCGAGATCGCGCGGCTGTGCGCGGCGCACCTCCACCGGGTCGCCCTCGAGCTGGGCGGCAACGACGCGCTGATCATTCTGGAGGACGCCGACCTCGCGCTGGCCGTGCAGGAGGCGGTGACGGGCCGGCAGGTGAACGCCGGGCAGATCTGCTGCGCGAGCAAGCGTTTCCTGGTGCAGCGGCCGCTGCTCGAGGCGTTCACCGCCGCGCTCCACGAGCGGCTGCGCGCGATCCGGGTGGGCGACCCGGCCGACCCCGCCACCACCTTCGGCCCGCTCATCTCCGAGGCGGCCGCCGTGGAGGTGGAGCGCCAGGTCCGGCGCGCGGTGGAACAGGGCGCGACGCTGCGCTGCGGCGGCCGCCGCTTCAACCGGACGTTCTTCGAGCCGACCCTGCTCACTGGGGTCACCCCCGCGATGGACGTCGCGCGCGACGACGAGATCTTCGGGCCGGTCTGGCCGGTGCTCGCCTTCGACACCCTCGAGGAGGCGGTGGCGATCGCCAACGCGAGCTGCTACGGCCTCTCCGGGGGGGTGATCACCCGCGATGGCGCCAAGGCGCTGCGGGTCGCGCGGACGCTGCGCGCCGGCTGCTGCGTGATCAACGGCAGCGGGCTCTACCGGGCGCCCGGCCAGCCGTTCGGGGGCCCCAAGATGAGCGGCCTCGGCCGGGAGGGCGGCCGGTTCACCCTCGAGGAGATGAGCCAGCTCAAGACCATCGTGTTCAAGAACCAGTTCTGACCGCCCCGATGCCGGAAAACGCCCCATCCCCGCCGGACCCCGCGCCGCCGATCACCCTCGAGCGCGGCGCCGACGGCGTCGCCCTCCTCACCCTCAACCGCCCGCCGCTCAATCTCTTCACCCTCACGATGACGCGCGCGTTCGACGCGCGCCTGCGCGAGGTCGCGGCCGACCCCTCGATCCGCGCGCTCGTGCTCACGGGCGCCGGCGAGCGGGCCTTCGGGGCCGGCTCCGACATCCGCGAGTTCCCGGATTATCTGCGCGCGGGCACGGTGATCAGCGGGAAGCTGCGCTTCGAGAACGAGGTCTTCAACCGGCTGGAGGACCTGCCCCAGCCGACGATCGCCGCCCTCCGCGGGGTCGCCCTCGGGGGCGGGCTGGAGATCGCCCTCTGCTGCGATTTCCGGGTCGGCGCGGACGACCTGCGCCTCGGCAGCCCCGAGGTGAAGCTCGGCGTCTACCCGGGGAGCGGCGGACTCCTCCGCCTTCCCCGCCTCGTCGGGGAGGCGCGGGCGAAGGAGCTGCTCTACCTCGGCGACTTCATCGGCGCCGACACCGCCCTGCACTGGGGTCTGCTCCACCGCAAGGTCCCCGCCGCGGAGGTGGTCCCGGCCGCGCTCGCCCTCGCCGGGGAGCTCGCCCGCCGGCCCGCCGCCGCGGTGCGCATCATGAAGCGCGGCCTGCGCGAGCTTGCGGGCCGGCCGCGCGACGAGGCGGTCGAGGCGAGTTTCGGCCTGAGCGAGACGGTCTTCGCCACCGCGGACGCCCGGGAGGGCGTGGCCGCCTTCTTCGGGAAGCGGGCGCCGCGCTTCCGGCACGGTTGAGGGGGAGGACATCCTTATGCTGCTCGAGGGAATGAAGGTCATCAGCTTCTGCCACTACCTGCACGGCCCGGCGGCCACCCAGTACCTCGCGGACCTGGGCGCCGACGTGGTCAAGGTCGAGCCGCCGGGCGGCCCCCTTGAGCGCCGCTGGTCCGGCGGCAACTCGTTCGTGGACGGCGTCAGCAGTTTCTTCCTCAGCGCCAACCGCAACAAGCGCAGCCTCTCCATCGACCTCAAGCGGCCGGAGGCGCGCGAGGTCATCCAGCGCCTCATCCGCCGTTCCCACGTGCTGGTGGAGAACTTCCGACCGGGCGTGCTCGACCGGCTCGGTTTCGGCGTCGAGGCCGCGCGCGCCCTCCGGCCCGACCTGATCTACGTCTCCGCCACCGGCTACGGCTCCTCGGGCCCCCTCAAGGACGCCCCCGGCCAGGATATGCTCGCGCAGGCGCGCAGCGGGATGATCGCCGCCGCCGGCGACTTCGGGGTGCGCCCGGTTCCGGCCGGCAACGCCATCATCGACCAGCACGGCGCCACCCTGATCGCGCTCGGGGTCGCCGCCGCCTACGCGAAGCAGCAGCGCACCGGCGAGGGCACCCGCATCGAGGCCAACCTCCTCAACGCCGCCCTCGACCTCCAGACCGAGCCGCTCACCTCCTACCTCAGCGGGGCGGGCCTCACCCCCGCGGTGTTCAAGCGGGACCCCCATCTCGCCACCTGGTACCACCCCGCCCCCTATGGCGTGTACCAGCTGGAGGACGCGTTCGTCGTGATCTCGATGAACAACACCGCCGCCCCCCTGGCCGAGATCCTCGGCAACGCGCGGCTGCGCGAGCTGGCCGACCGCGACCTGCTGCGGGAACGGGATGCCTACGCCGCCGAGCTCGCCTCCGCCCTGCGCCCCCGCCGCCTCGACGACCTCGCGCCGCGGTTCGCCGCCGCCGGCATCTGGTTCGCCCGCGTCCAGGACTACGGCGACCTCCGCGCCGACCCGCAGATCCTCGCCAACCAGGTCTTCCGGGACGTGCCCGTCGGCGCCGGCCGCGCCACCCTCGTGAACCACCCGCTCCGGTACGACGGCCAGGTCCCCCCGCTGCGCCACCTCGCCACCCGTTGCGGGCAGGACGGGCGCGCCATCCTGGGCGAGCTCGGGTACTCCGCGGCCGAGATCGAGGCCCACTTCGCGCAACGCGTCGTCTGCGAGCAGACCGGCCCCGCCGCCTCCCCGCCCAACCCCTGAGTTATGCCCCCCCCGCCCCGCCCGCAACCGGACCCGCTCGACCGGGCCCTCGACCTCGCGGTCACCAAATGCCTCCGGGACGCGGCGCGTTTGCCCGCCTTCCCCCACGTCACCCGCGGCGGGGACTGGCTGACCAGCGAGCACGCCCGCTGGACGGGCGGCTTCTTCGTCGGGATGCTGTGGCTCGCCGCCGAGCTCCGCGGCGAGCCCGGGCTCCGCGCCACGGCCCGCGGCTGGGCGCGGCGCCTGGCCCCGCGCGCCCCGGACCGCACCACCCACGATATGGGTTTCCTGTTCGAGCCGAGCTGCGTCCGCGGCCACCGCATCGCTCCCGATCCGGAACTTCGCGCCCTCGCCGTGACCGCCGCCCGGGCCCTCGCCTCGCGCTTCGTCCCGGCGGGCCGCTACATCCCGGCGTGGGAGCCCTCCGAGGGCGCCGAGTACGCGGGGGTCGCGATCGTCGACACCGTGATGAACCTCCCGCTCCTCTCCTGGGCCGCCGCGGAGACGGGCGAGGCGCGGCTGCACGAGGTCGCCCGCGCGACCGCTGCCACCATCCGCGCGCAACACCTGCGCCCGGATGGCTCCACGTTCCACGTGGTCGGCCACGACCCCCGCGGCGGGGAAGTGGTGCGACGCGGCACCCACCAGGGCGCGCACGATGGCTCCTGCTGGACCCGCGGCCAGGCCTGGACCCTCTACGGCCTTGCGCGCTGGATCGCGGTCGACCCCGCGGACGAGGTGCGGGAGGCCGCGCGCCGCACGGCGGACTACTTCCTCGGGCAACTGGGTGAACGCGTGATCCCGCCTTGGGACTTCGATCCCGCGGCGGCCGCCACCGGGCCGGTGGACTCCGCGGCGGGCGCGATCGCGGCCAGCGGCCTGCTCGAGCTGGCCCGCCGCTCCGGCGAGGCCCGCTACGCCACCGCGGCCGAGCGGATCGTGCGCGGCCTGGTCGCGACCTGCGTCGACTTCGACGCCCCGGGGCGTCCCGGACTGCTGCGCCACGGCACCGTCGATTACCCCCGCCGCTCGGGCGTCGACGAGTCCCTCATCTACGGCGACCACTACCTGATGGAGGCCCTGGTGAAGCTGCGGCGACCCAGCCTCTGGGGCATCCTCGGCTGTGTGTGACCGTCCTCCCCCCTTGAATCCCCCGCCCAACCTCCTGCTGGTGATGGCCGACCAGGTTAATCCGGCCTTCCTCCCGGTGTACGGCCACCCCGTCGTCCGGATGCCCCATCTCGCCCGCCTCGCCGCGGAGGGCACCGTCTTCGAGACCGCCTACTGCGCTTGCCCCATCTGCGCGCCCTCCCGCTTCGCCCTGCTGACCGGGCGCCTCGCCTCGGCCGCCGGGGTCTACGACCACGGCTGCGAGATGCCCGCCTCCGCGCCGGCCGTCACCCACTACCTCCGCCAGCTGGGTTACCACACCGCGCTCGCCGGCAAGATGCACTTCCTGGGGCCGGACCAGCTGCACGGGTTCGAGGAGCGCCTGACGACCGACATCTATCCTTCCGACTTCGGCTGGGGCCCGGACTGGCGCGCCGGCACCCCGGAGATCCCGTGGGCGCCCACCGGCATCAGCCCGCGCACCGTGATCGAGGCCGGACCCTGCGCCCGCAGCCTGCAGCTCGACTACGACGACGAGGTCGCCCACCGCGCGGTGCAGAAACTGTACGATCTCGCCCGCCGGCCCCGTCCCTCCCCCTTCTTCCTCACCGTCTCCTTCTCGCAGCCGCACAGCCCCTTCGTCGCCAGCCGCGAGCACTGGGAGCGCTACCGGGACGACGAGATCGACCCGCCCCGGGTGCCGCCGCAGCCGCTTGACCGGATGGACGCCCATTCGCGGCGCCTGCACCATATGTTCCGCATCGACGAGTACACCGTCACGCCGGGGCACGTGCGCAACGCCCGCCGCGCCTACTACGGGATGCTCAGCTACATCGATGACCAGCTCGGCCGGCTGATGGCGACGCTCCGGGAGACCGGGCTGCTGGAGAACACGCTGGTCGTGTTCACCTCGGACCACGGGGAGATGCTCGGGGAGCGTGGCCTCTGGTACAAGCAGTCGTTGCGCGAGGGCTCCGTGCGCGTGCCCCTCGTCGTGCGGCCGCCGGGAGCCGCCCCGGCGGCCCGGGGCCGCGTCGCGCAGCCGGTCTCGCTGCTCGACCTCCTGCCCACGCTGGTGGAGGCGGGTGCCGGCGGCGCGCCGGCGGACTACGTCGAGCCGGTCGCGGGCCGCAGCCTGCTGCCGCTGTTGTCCCCGGGCGGCGCGCTGCCGGACCGGCCGGTGTTCGCGGAGTACTCCGCCGAGGGCACGTACGCGCCGTGCCTGATGGTGCGGAAGGGACGGTACAAGTACATCCACTGCGAGACCGACCCCGCGCTGCTCTTTGACCTGGAGGAGGATCCCGACGAGCGGCGCGATCTCGCCGGTGATCCGGCGCACGCCGCGGTGCAGGCGGACCTCCACCGCGAGCTGCTCCGCGTGTGGGATCCCCCCGCCTACCGCGCGCGGGCGCTCGCCTCGCAGCGGCGCCAGTGGTTCATCCAGCGCGTGCTCGCCCGCACCACGCCGGACGCGTGGGTCCACCAGCCGGTGGCCGACGCCCGCGCGCAGTACGTCCGCGGCGGGGCCAACACGACCTTCGTGAAGGGCCAGGCCCGGCTGCCCTTCGTCCCGCCCGCCCAGCCCGACCGGCCCAGAAACTGATCCCGATGCGCCCCGCCCCCGCCCTCCTCCTCGTCCTCGGCCTCGCCTGGACGGCCCTTCGCGCCGATCCCGCCCGGCCGAACATCCTGTTCCTCGTGTCCGAGGACAACGGCCCCGAGCTGGGTAGCTACGGCGATCCCCACGCGCGCACCCCGGTGCTCGACCGGCTCGCGGCCGAGGGGGTGCGCTTCAACCGGGCCTACGTCACGCAGGCCGGGTGCAGTCAGTCGCGCTCGAGCCTCCTCACGGGGCTGTACCCGCACCAGAACGGCCAGCTGGGCCTCGCGACGTGGGGCTTCCGCCTGTACCGGCCGGATATCCCCAATCTCCCGCGCAGCGTCCGGGCCGAGGGCTATCGCACCGGAATCATCGGCAAGCTGCACGTCAGCCCCGAGTCGGCGTTCCCCTTCGATTTCGCGGAGATCCCGGCCGCTAACTTCACGCGGCAGGGCCTGCGCGACTACGCGCGTCACGCCGAGGCCTTCATCACCGCCTCGAACCAGCCGTTCTTCCTCAGCGTCAACTTCCCGGACGCCCACGGCCCTTGGCTCTCGCAGGTCGACGGCCTGCCGGCCCGTCCGCACGGTCCGGACGACGTGCGGCCGATGGCCTATATGGGGGTGGATGCGCCCGATGTCCGTGCCCATGTCGCCAATTACTATAGCTGCCTTAGCCGCCTCGACTTGCTCGTGGGCGAGGTCCTGGGCGCGCTGGAGCGCTCGGGCAAGGCGGCCGACACGCTGGTCGTGTACCTGGGCGACCACGGCGCCGACCTCCTGCGCGGGAAGCGGACCAGCTACGAGGGCGGCGTGCGTATCCCGCTGCTCGCGCGCTGGCCGGCCGGCGCGCGGGGAGGGCAGGTCCGCCGGGAACTGGTCTCGACGATCGACCTGCTGCCGACGGTCCTCGAGCTGGCTGGGGCCCCGCCGGTCCCGGGCCTGCCGGGGAGGTCGCTCGTCCCGTTGCTGCGCGGTGCCGCCCCGCCGTGGCGCGAGCACCTGTTTACGGAATTCCACACCCACGCGGCGCGGACCAACTACTGGCCGCAGCGGACGGTGCGGGACGACCGTTTCAAGCTGATCGAGAATCTGCTGCCCGGCGAGGTGAACCCCGGGTACGACTTCACCCTCGACCACCATCGGCCGGACCTGCGGGCGGCGATCGCGGCAGCTCCGCCGGACGTGCGGGCCGCCTACGCGCGGATGGAGCGGCCGCCCCGGTGGGAACTGTACGACCTCGCCGCCGACCCCTTTGAGTTCCGCGATCTCAGCGGGGATCCGGCGCACGCCCCCGAGCTGGCGCGGCTCCAGCGGGTGTTGGCGGACTGGCGCGCGCAGACCGCCGACCCGCTGCTGGATCCGGCGAACCTTGCCCGGCTGACCGCGGAGGTGGGTCGCGCGGGCGAGAAATCGCGCGAGCTCACGTGGGGTTACCCGTACTACTTCTTTGGTCAGGAGGCGCCGGCCGCCGATTCGACCGAGCGGCGCGCGAGGAAGGGTAAGGCGCGCTGACGGCGTCACGCCGCCAGCCGGCCGCGAGGGCGAGGGCGAGGCCCAGCTCCGCGAGCATCACGGGTCCGCTGACGCACCCGTTTAGCCGCGCGTGGGCGGGGGTGGGTAGGGAGGGAAGGGCCATCGCGGCCACATCGGCGTGCTTGGCGTCTTACCGTGCGCATGGGCCCGCCGGGCGTTCAGAACGCGTCGCCGAGTTCCGCGAGGAAGAACTCCAGTTGTTCCGCGCGGTAGCTGCCGGCCTCGGCGATCGCGTGCAGGAGCCGCACGTATCCGGGGTAGAGCCTCGCCGCCGCGGGGCCGGCGAGGTCCCGCAGCTCCGCGAGCTCGGTCCAGGCCCGCCTGAGCGAGCCGGTGGTCGCGGCCGAGACCATCCAGCGGCCGGTGAAGTTCGACGTGGCGGCCTACCTCGGGGCGTCATTCGGGGTGTGGACCGGCCGCGGCGAGATCGTGGTGCGCCTGCGACTCAGCGCGGACGCGGCCCACCACGTGCGGGAACGGCACTGGCACGTGACGCAGCAGGTCACCGAGCGCCCGGCCGGCGAGGTGGAGGTGGGCTTCAAGCTCAGTGACCTGCACGACGTGACCCGCTGGGTGCTGGGGTTCGGGGCCGACTGCCTCGTCGTTGAGCCGACGGAACTCCGCGACGCGGTCGCGGCGGAGGCCTGCGCGATGCTGGACGGTAGCCGCTTCCGCGGGGCTTAGGGCCGTGTCACCGGCGACCTGTGACCGAAGTTGTCCGAGGTCGCCTGGTAGGTTGGGGAGCGATGCCTCGCCCGCACAAACGCGGAAGCGGCGTCGCCCTCCTCCAACCAACATCCCATCCGACGATGCCCACGCCCCAGACCCTCGCCAATGACCACGGATTCAGTCCGATCGGTTCCTTCCACCTGCAGCGCGACGGCTCCGTCAGCCGGACCGCCACCGTGCCGGTCACCCGCCGCCGGCCGCTTGTCTACGCCATCTTCGCGGACGATCAGTGCCGCTACGTGGGCAAGACGGTCCAAGGCTATGGCCGCCCGCTCGGTTACCACAAGAACGACGTGATGACGGCCGTTCGCGATGGCATCCGCAGCGAGCTGCGGAACGGGCGTCGCGTCACGGTCCACGCCAAGACGGAGGGGCTCCTCGCGAAGCACGAGGGACTCGAGCTGAATCTCATCGAGTCGATTGAGCAGGCGTTGATCCGTCGGCTTGATCCAGCGTGGAATCGTCAACGCCTGTCGCTAGCGTGAACCGCCTAGTACCAGTTCCCTCCCTCCGCTTCCGGTCCTAGCGCCAGGCGATCGCGTAGCGCGCGGGGCTGGCCTCTCGGCCGACCACCACGAGCGTCCCGCGGGCCGCGTCGTACGTCCAATCGGCGCCCGGCGCGAGCGCGATGCCGTTCCGGGTCACTTCCCGCGGCGCCTGTGGCACGAGCACGCGCAGCAGGTGCGGCTCGCTGTGGCCGGAGAAGTCCACCCGCACCGGATCCCCCGCGGTCAGCTTGACGGTGGTCGCCTCTGGCTCGGGGTGGCTCTCAGGGTGCCACAGGGTGAAGCGGCCGTCCGCGCCCGGATGAATGAGCCAGGTCCGGAAGCCGGCCGACGCCCGGTCCCCTAGCCCGGTGTAGTCGCGGGTCACGTTCAGTGGTACGAGCGCCCCGGCGCGCAGGTAGACGGGGTATTCGTCGAGCGGGAAGTTGCGTGTGATCCGCGCCGGGCCCCGGGTGTCCAGCTCCGCGGGCCGGAAGAGGTAGCGCCAATCGCCCGGCGGAAGCGTCACTTCGCGCCGCAGCGAGTCCGCGTGGATCGGGGCCACGAGGAAGTCGTCGCCGAGGAAGTAATGGAAGTTGCCTGCCGCCGCGGGGCGCATCAGCGGGGGGCCGCCGCGGTGGCAGTTGACCACGTGGGAATAGAGGTACGGGACCAGCTCCGTGTGGAGCCAGGAGAACTGGCGCACGATCTCCAGTTCCGCGGGGGAGCGGAGCCACAGGCGGCGTTCGCCGTGCCCGCCGTTGAGGAAGAGCCCGCAGAAGGCCGAGAACTGGGCCCAGCGGATGTAGATCACGGGCGCGATGGCGTCCGGACGCGCGGGGGCGGGGGCGGGTGGGGCGTCGGGGGTGCGGCCCCAGCCGGCCAGCAGCGCGGCGGTGGCCGGGCCCGTGTCGTCCGGATTGCTGCGCCCGTGGTAGCCGGCGACATCGCTCCCGATCACGCAGTAGCCGAGGCGGGCGGCGCGCAGGATATCCGCGATGGCCGCCTCGAGCCCGCGGTCGGCGGCGCGCCAGGTGTGGCGGTTGTCGCCGACCCAGGTCACCGGCGCGGCGTCGAGCGGGGCGAAGCCCTCCGGATGGGCCCAGGGGCGGTCGATGGACCGGATCAGGGTGGTGAATTCCGGGTTGCGGCTCAGCCCGTGGCGCAGCTCCTCGCGCGCGTAGAGGTCCATGTACTCGCGGGTGGTGAGCCAGCCCGCGTGCGCCCGCCCGTAGGGCAACCGCAATGGCCCGAAGTTCCCCGAGAAAAACGTGTCGGTGCCGTCGAGCTTCCAGCCGTCGATTCCCCATTCGAGCACCTGTTCCTGCAGGCCGCGCCACCAGCGCATCGCCTCCGGGTTCGTGTAGTCGATGAATCCGCCGACGCCCTTCCACCACCGAAATGGTTCCGGGCCGCCCGCGAGGTAGCCGGCCCGCCGCGCCTCCTCGTGGAACCCCGGGTCCTTCCCCGCCGGGGTGTCCTTGCTGGAACGGTCCACCATCGAGGTCATCCACAGCACGACCCGGTAGCCGCGGTCCTGCAGGCCGGTGAAGAAAGCCGCAGGGTCCGGGTAGCGCGCGGGGTCGACCTGGAAATCGTTGTAGCGCCGGCTCCACGGGCTGTCGATCATCACGGTCCGGACCGGCAGGTCGTGGCGTGCGTAGCCCTCCACCAGCTCCGTCACGGCGGCAGCCGTGTTGACGTCATCCTCCCAGAGCCAGCACTCGAGGGCCCAAGGCGGGGTGAGCGGGACGCGGCCGTGCCGGACCGCGTTGAACGGCATCCCCCAGAACGGGTAGATGACGCCGAGGTAGGCGAGCAGGGCGAGCGCGGCGGCCGCCCCGGCCGTGATTCGGGCGGCGCGCCTCATTGGGGCGCCGCCCCGGGCCGCCAAGTGCGGCGGCGGGCGGGAGGGGTGGGGCAAGGGGCGTTCACCGGGGCCTAGCTTCGCAGGCAACGTGCGACCTCCGCGTGGGTGTGTCGATGTCGGAGCGGGATACCGTGTTGCATTGGGGCCCGAATCTCCTTGAGCGCTCTGCGCCGCCGCGGGGAGTGTTGCCCAGGGGGCGGCCCCGCCGCCGTTTAGGTCCGCCCCGCACCCCTTCCCCCATACCCCGATGCACGCCCTCCTGCTCCTCCTCGCCCTCGTGCTCCCGGCCACTGCCGCCACGCCTGAGCTCTTCGACGTCTTCCCCGCGAAGTCCAACGGCGTCACCCGCCATCGCATCCCGGGCGTGGTGGTCACGCCCAAGGGCACGGTCCTCGCGTACTGCGAGGCTCGGCGGAACAACAGTGCCGACTGGGGCGAGATCGAGGTCCACCTCCGGCGCTCCACCGACGGCGGGCGCACCTGGGACGCCCCCCGCCAGATCGCGCACCGCGGACCCCGCCTCGAGGGCAACCCGCGGAAGAAGCAGGACGGCGCGCGCGAGCAGACGGTGAACAATCCCGTGGCCATCGTCGACCGAGTCACCGGGAACATCGAATTCGTCTATTGCGTGAACTATGCCCGCGCTTTCGCGATGCGGAGCACCGATGACGGGCTCACTTGGAGCGCGCCGGTCGAGATCACCGCCACCTTCGAGCCCTTCCGGAGAAGGTATGACTGGAAGGTGATCGCCACCGGTCCGGGCCACGGGCTCCAGCTGCGGAGCGGGCGGCTGGTCGTGCCCATCTGGCTGGCGTACGGCGGCGTCGGTGACCACAAGCCCTCAGCCTCTGGCACCATCTACAGCGACGACCACGGGAAAACCTGGCGCGCTGGCGACATCGCCTTCCCGGACGAGGGTGAGTTTGGCGATCCCAACGAGACGATGATCACGACCCGGGCCGACGGCCAGGTCCTGCTCGTGGCGCGGAACGTCTCCAAACCGAACCGCAAGCTCGTCAGCATCAGCCCGGATGGGGCCGCCGGCTGGAGCACGCCGCGGTTCCACGAGCAGCTGTTGGAGCCGATCTGCATGGCCAGTATCGTGGCGCACCCGGCGCAACCGGGCCTTCAACTCTACTCGGCCCCGCACTCCGTCGCTCGCGACGTCGCCGGCCGCGAGGTGCCCGCGGGCCGTGGCAAGCGGGAGAACCTCTCCATCAAGCTCAGTCGCGACGACGGCGTGACCTGGCCGGTCCACCGCACCCTCGATGCCGGTCCCTCCGCGTACTCGGACCTAGCCGTCCTGCCCGATGGCCGGATCATCTGCCTCTACGAGGCCGGCAATGACATCCGGCTCGCCCGGTTCAGCCTGGATTGGGTAACCGCCGGGAACTGAGCCGAGCTCCGGCTGGCCGTTCGGGCTCGCGGTGGGCTTCAGCCTCCGCCCGTGGGCTTCAGGGTCACGTGGACTTCGTACCGCTTCAGGAAGCCCGGGGTGAACGGGCCGCTCCAGAAGACCGCGTAGGGCTCGCCCTCCGCCGCGAGCCCTGGCTGCGTTGCGACCCAGGCGAGCAGTTCGTCCCGGGTGCGCTCGTAATTCTTGCGCGAGTAGGAGCCACGGGCGCCGCGGCTGGCCACGCGGCGGGCCGGCTTCCGCTCCACGACCACCGCGCCCTCGTCGCCCGCGACCTTCGCGTGCTGGCTTTCGGCCACCCAGAAGTACATCGCCGCATCGCGCACGCGGGCTTCCACCGGCACGGTCATCGCGATGTCGTGGCGCGAGATGTAGCGGAAAAGCGGCATAAACAGATCGTTCGCCCGGTCGAAGTACTCTCCAGGTCCCGCGGAGCGCAGCAGGATGCCCGGAGGGAGGACCTTCACCTCGTTTGCCCCGCTGGGGGTAGGGGGGAAGGCTTCCTCGGCGGCCACCGCGGCAGGAGGCAGCAAGGCGGGCAGCAGGGCGAGCAGGAAGCGCAGCTTCATTCCGAGGATACGGCGCGCGCCCGCGTGCGGATGCCCACAGGCCCCACCTTTGCCGAGCCTACGGCGGGCAGCCGCAACTTTTGCTCCACCTTGGCCGAGGCTCCGGCAGGCAAGCGCGCTCATCGGGTGAGCATGAACGCGGAGCTCATCACGAGCGTCGGGGGCAGGGCCGCGAGGAACAGGGCACCCGGCGACACCCCGCCCGGGAAGAAGCGGGACAAGATCGCCTGCCCCGCCGGATTCGGGGCGTTCGCGATCACCGTGAGGCCGCCGCCGGTGACTGCGCCCGCCACGACCGCGTACTTCAGCTCGTCGGTGAAGCCCGGCACCAGCGAGGCGAGGTAGGTGATGGCCGCATTGTCGTTGAAGGCGGTCAGGATGGTCGCGCCCGCGAACAGCGGCACTTCGCCGAGCCGCGTCAGCACCGGCTCGATCCACCACGATTGCAGGCCGCCGTGGATGACCAGCCCAGCGAGGAAAAAGCCCACGAGCACCGGCGGCTTCAGGTCGATCGGGGTCTGGTGGTGCGCCGTGGCCTGGGTGAAGGCCAAAAAGAAGAGGAATGCCCCGATGCACAGCACCGGCTGGTGCGCCTGCCACACCACGAAGCCGAGGAAGGCCAGGTGCACGAGGGTGATCCACACCGGAACCGGCGGCCGCGGCGCCTCCGGCTTGGCGTCGGTCACCGGCCGCAGCGCCGCCAGCTCCTTCCGGAAGATGAAGTAATAGATCAAGGTCGAGACCACGACCCCCACGGTCGCCCGGTCGCCGAAGGTCTTGAACATAAACCACAGGTCCCAGTTCCACGGGCCCGCCACCATAATCACCGGCGGGGCGGCGAAGTGCGTGAGGGTCCCGCCGACACTGATGTTCACGAAGAGAAGGCCGAGGGTCGCGTAGGCCAGGCGCGGGCTCGGCTGGAGCGCGTAGAACTGACGCGCCAGGAGGAGCGCTGCGATAGTCATCGCCGCCGGTTCGGTGATGAACGAGCCGAGCAGCGGTGCGAGGATCAGGATCGAAAGCCACCAGGCGCCAGGCGTCCCGCCGCCCAGCCCGGCCACCGCCCGCAGCGCGCGCTCCGACAGGTCGAGCACCGGTCGCGTCGCCGCCAGCGCCATAATCACGACCACGAAGAGCGGTTCGATGTAGCTGACCTTCCCGCCAATGTAGGCCACGACCTCGGGCCAGCCCTTGAACGCGGTGATCGCGCCTGCCAGGGCTAGGACCCAGAAGCCAAAGACGACCTCCACCTCCCCGAGGAAGTGCAGCACTTGCCCGCCGAAGCTGACCTCGTCCGGCTGGCCGTCGCCATCCTTGTCGGTCGCCGGTTCCTTGCTTCCCCGCCGGGTCGCGTAGCGCTCCTCGACGATGTGCGCCCAGTGACGGATCCTCGCCGCGAGGAAGGTGTGCAGAATTGCGGTCGCGAAGATTGCCAGCGCCACGAGGTTGAAGGGATCGAATGCCGCCCGCGCGCGCAGGACCTCCGACAGCCCCGTGCCCTCGGCATTCGGGTACGCGCTCAAGGGCGTGGGCAGTACGCCTGCGGCGGTCCCGCCCGTTCCACCCGCCGCGAAGAGCGGGGCGCCGGCGACGACCAGGGTCAAAAGCAGCGGGAGGGCGGGGAAACGCGGCATCCGTCGAGCCAACCTGCTTCGGTCCGTGCGTCAACGACACCCGCATCCGGCTAGCCTTTCCCGCGGCGGCTGCTTTCGTGGCGCGATGCTTCCGCCGCCCGGCCCCCGCTGATGAGTCGCCGCCCAACCGATCGTTCCGCGCCGGCTCGCCGCGATGCCCCTCCGGGCCGTCCGCCCGCGACCGTCGTCCCGGCCAAGCCCGCGCCCGCGGAGGCGCCGCCGCAGCCCGCTCCGATCGCGGCCGCGGTTGCCGCCGCCGGGGTGCCGCAGGGTGCCCGCGGAGGCGGCTGGCTGCCGGACGCGGTGCTGGTGGGGGATCGCTTTGAGGCGGGGATGGCTTTCTTCGCGGATGCGACCGGCCGGCTCACCCGCTTTTCCCGCGAACCCGCCGACTTGGCGCAGGCGCGGCGGTTGCCCGGCGTGGCCGCCTTGCCCGGGCTGGTCGACGCCCACGCCTATTCCTGGCAACGTTTTCTGCGCGGGCGGGCGCTGCCGGGTACGGACCCCGCGGGCGGCGCGGCGGGGATTCGTTTGCTGGCGCGGTTAACGCCTGAGGATGCCTACGACGCGGCGAACGTGGCCTTCCTCGAACTGCTGCGCGGCGGTGTCACCTGCGTCGCCGATTGCTGCCTGTTGCGGGACGGCGCGCCCGGCGGCCCGCCGGAGGAGACGCTGGCCACGGCCTTGGCGGTCGCGCGCGCTGCGCACGAGGTCGGGATCCGCCTCGCTTTGGTGCGGCTGGCCTGCGTGCGGTCGGCGCCGGGCGAGCAACTGCCCCCGCGGCTGCTCGTCGTCGGCGTCGATGCCTATACGCGGGAGTGCGAGGTGCTCCGGGCGCGGCTGGAGCGGGAGTACCCCGCCGATGAGGCTTGGCTGGTGGTGGGCCCGCTCTCGCTTGCCGCGGTGCCCGCCGCCGCGTGCCGGGTGATCGGCGAATACGCGCGGGCCCAGCGCCTCCGCCTGCAGGCCGTCACCGCTGCCACGCCCGCCGCCGCGGCCGCGCTGCGCACCGAGCACGGCCGGCCGGAGGTCGCCGCCCTCGCGGAACTGGGGCTGGTGGACAAACGGTTCACCGCGGTTGGAGGGGGGCAGCTGGACGAGTCGGAATTGCGGTTGATCGGCACCGCCCGCGGGGCGGTGTGCGCCTTGCCCGGCACGGCCGCCGCCCACGGCTGGAACTTGCCTGCCCCGGCGGCAGTGCGCGCCGCCGGGGCGGGCCTCGCGCTGGGCAGTGGGGCCGGGGTGCGGCTGGACCTGCTGGAGGAGGCCCGCTGGGCCGAGCGCCGCTTCCGGCTGGAGGCGCCGCCAGCGACCTCTCCGGCCGCCCTCGCGCTGCAGGCCGCCACCACGATGGGCGCGCGCAGCCTTGGGGCCACCGGGGGCGGGCTTGAGGTGGGGCGTCCGGCGGATTTCTTTACGGTGAGCCTGGCTGAGCCTTCCCTGGCCGGGGCCGATCCCGCCAGCCTCGCCACCGCGCTGGTCCAGGGCGGGCAACTCCGCGCGGTCCGCGACGTCTGGGTGGGTGCCCGCCAGCGCCTTGCCGGTGGCCGCCACCTGCGCCAAGGGGCGATCCTCGGGCGGTTCATCGAGACCCAGGCGCGGCTGCAGGCGGGCTGAGGGGCGTTGACCCCGGCCGCGCCGCGTTTTGTCCTGCCGCGATGACCCTCACCCTCGTTGTCCTCGCGGCCGGGATGGGCTCCCGCTACCGGGGCCTAAAGCAGCTCGATCCGGTGGGCCCCTCCGGGGAAACGATGCTCGACTACGCCGTCCACGACGCCCTGGGCGCCGGGTTCGGGCGCGTGGTGTTCGTGATCCGGCGCGACTTCGAGGCCGAGTTCGTGGCGCGGGTCGGCGCCCGCTACGCGGGTCGCGTGCCCGTGGACTATGTGTTCCAGGCCCTCGACGTGCTGCCCCCGGGGCGGACCGTGCCCCCGGGTCGCGAGCAGCCGTGGGGCACCGGCCACGCGGTCTGGTGCGCGCGGGAAGCGGTGGCGGGCAACTTCGCAGTGATTAATGCCGACGACTTCTACGGGGCGGACGCCTATCGCCGGCTGGCCGCGTTCCTACGCGAGGCCCGCGGCGGGCAATTCGCGATGGTTGGCTACCCGCTGGCCAACACGCTCTCGGAGCACGGGGCGGTGTCGCGGGGCCTCACGCAGGTCGGGCCGGGTGGCGTGCTGCGGACGATCGTCGAGCAGCACGGGATCACGGCCGATCAGGTGGGACCGGGCCGCGATTTCGACGGAGCCGCGCCGGTGTCGCTCAACTGCTGGGGCTTCACCCCGGCGCTCTTCGCGGGGCTGGGCGCCCGCCTCGCCGCGTTTTTGGCGGAGCGGGGGGCGGAACCAAAGGCGGAGTTTTATTTACCCGCGGCGGTCGCCGGGATGATCGCTGGCGGCGAGTCGGTGGTGCAGGTGCTGCCGACCAGCGCGACATGGTTCGGCATCACCTATCGGGAGGACAAGCCCCGGGTGCAGGCGGCTCTGGTGGCGCTGGTGGCGGAGGGTGAGTACCCCAGCCCGCTGGGGGCTTGAACTGCGGATGGGATGGTAGGGCCCCGGCCCGTGGCCTTGACCTTTTTGGGCTGGAGGCTTCGATCACTGTATAAATGACGTTCCTTGTTCTCCCGGGTCTGTGGCTCGCGCTTAGCCTGACCGGGATCCTGCGGGCGGCGCCCGCGATCGCCTCCCGGTCTCCGTTTCTACCGCCCGAGAACGCTTCGGTGGAGAAGGCCGAGGCCGGAGCGGCGGCGCTCGAGTTCCGCGGGTTTATGGACGTGGGTGGGGGCAAGCAGTTCCGGCTGTTTGATCCGGCGAAGAAGCGCGGCGACTGGATGCGCTTGAACGAGCGCAGTCCCGAGCTCGAGGCGGTGATTCGCAACCACCACGAGGGCGAGGAGAGGGTTGTGGTGGAGCACCAGGGTCGCACCGTCAGCCTAATGATGCGCAAGGCAAAGATCGTGGCGGATGCGGCTGCGCCCGCCGCGCCGCCGCCGAGCGTCGCCCCGGCGGGCCCGGCAATTACCGTGACCCCGGCGGTCACGCAGACCGTGATGGTCAACCCTTCGCCTGCCGATGAGCAGCGTCGGCTGGAGGCGGTGGCGGCGGAAGTGAACCGGCGTCGCGCGCTGCGCGAGCAGGCGTCGCGCTAGTCGGCCGGTCAGCCGTCTACGCTGGATGCTGCCGGACTCTCGATTCCGGTGGCCCCGCATC
>VHCI01000058.1 GCA_016871775.1 Verrucomicrobiota bacterium
TGTGCGAGGGACTCGTGATCATCGGTCCAGACGGGAACCTCGCCCCCGGCGTCGCCCATTCCTGGGAAGTATCGGCCGATGGCCTGCAACTGACCTTCTGGCTGCGCCGGGAAGCCCGGTGGTCGGACGGACGGCCTCTGACCGCCCGCGACTTCGTCGCCTCATACCAGCGGATCCTGACCGCGGGACTGGGCGCCCGGAACGCGGAACGCCTCTACCCGGTGGTTGGCGCCGAGGAATTCCATCGCGGGCATCTGACCGACTTCAGCCGCACCGGTTTCGCCGCGCCGGAGGATCACCTACTGCGCTTCACCCTGAAGCAACCCGCGACCTTCCTCCTGCAGCTCCTCACGATGCCCGAGTGGCTGCCGGTGCCGCTGCACGTCATCAACCGGGTGGGAAAGCCCGACCAACCGGGCAACCGCTGGACGCGCTCGGAACACTTCGTGGGCAACGGCGCCTTCGCGCTGCGCACGTGGCGCCCCGGCCAGCCCCTCGTGGTGGCCCGCTCCCCCACCTACTGGGGCCACGCGACGGTCCGGCTCGACGAGATCCATTTCCACCCGATCGAGGACGCCGGGGTGGAGGAGAGATTGTTCCGACAGGGACGGCTCCACCTCACGCAGACCATTCCCGCCGCGAAGATCGCCCCCTACCGCCGCGAGCAGCCGGAGAGCCTGCGGATCGATCCTTTCGGTGGGCTCTACTATTATGTCTGCAACACGCGTCGCCCGCCCTTTGACGACGCCCGGGTCCGGCGGGCGCTGGCCCTAGCGCTCGACCGCGAGGCGCTCACCCGCCACGTCAGCCAAGGCGGCGAGGAACCGGCCTACAGCGCGGTGCGACCCGGCCTCGCGGGCTACCCCGGCGCACCCGCCTTCCGGGCCGATCCCGCCGAGGCCCGGCGCCTGCTTGCTGCTGCCGGATTTCCCAGGGGGCGCGGCTTCCCGCGGGTGGAGTTGCTCTACAACACCGCAGAGCAGCACCGCGCCTTGGCGGAAGCGGTGCAGCAGCGCTGGCGCCGTGAACTGGGCATCGAGATCACCCTGCTGAACCAGGAATGGACGGTCTATCTCGACGCGATCAACCGTTCCCACTCCTTCCAACTGGCCCGCGGTGGCTGGGTGGTGGCCGAGCCGCACATCCACTTGGAACGCTGGCAGACCGGGCACGCGACCAACCAGGCGGGCTGGAGCCACGCGGGCTATGATCGCCTGCTGGCCGCGGCCCTCGCGGCGCCCACCACCGCGGAGCGGTACGCGCGTTACCGCGAGATGGAGGCGATCCTCGCCGAGGAGATGCCCTTCATCCCGGTCTACTTCCACACCCTGCCGCGGCTCGTCAGTCCCAAGGTGCTCGGCTACCGCACCACCCTCGAGGACGCGTTCCCCTGGGCCGCCGTCGATCTGCGACCCTAAGAGCCCGCGCCAAACCGGGCCGGAACTAGCACCTGCTCAAAGCCCGAGGATCGCCCGCAGCACCGCCGCCAGCAGATCGATCGGGCTGCCGGACGAAGGCTGACTCGGCTGACCAGGCTGGCCCGGTTGCCCCGGCTGTCCCGGTTGGCCGCCTTGGCTGGAACTGGAGGCGGAGGAACTCGACTGGCTGGAAGCGCTCTGGCTACCCGGCTGTCCCGGACGCCCCGGTTGACCGGTTGGCGGCCGTCCCGGTTGGCCCGGCTGCCCTGGCTGCCCCAAGCCGGCAAGCGGCGTCGGCGCGCCCAAATCCCGCCCCTGGCCCTCCTGCCCGCCCCGGCTGGGCGTACCCTGCTGGTCCGCCCCGGGCGTGGAACCCGCGGGCCGTCCGCTGCCGGAATTGCCGTCCGGGCCGTCGTCTCGGCCATACGGGTACTTGTCCTGCGCGTTAGGGATGCCGTCCCCGTCGATGTCCGGGTCCTGAGCATTGGGGATCCCATCCCCGTCCATATCCCCGTCCGCCGCGTTTGCCGTGCCATCTCCATCCAGATCACCACCCGGACCATCGCGGCCATTGCCCGCGCCCCCGGGTCCGGACGGATCGGGATTAGTCCCGTAACGGTACTCATCCTGGGCGTCCGGCACCCCATCTCCGTCGCTATCCTCGTCCCGCTCGTTGGGGATGCCGTCCCCGTCCATATCGGGATCCTCCCGATTGGGAATGCCATCCCCGTCGAGGTCCCCGTCGGGACCGCTGCGGCCGTCCGCGGAAACCCGCGCCAGCGCCTCGGAGCCCCGGCCGCCGCCCTGACCATCCCCGCCGCGGCCGAAAACACCGGAGAAGGTGAAGCGCACGTGATCGACCTGGCTGGAGCCGAGCGAGGCACGGTGCTTGATCGCCGCGTCGCGCACGACCTCCATCTCGATCCGGCGCCGCCGGGCCTGATCAGCGTCCGCCATCGGGCCGAACAGGCAGGTCAGATTCTCGTGCCGGTAGCGCACATACCAGCCCTCATCGCTGGGCCCGAGCCCCGTGATGTTGATGCCACCGTGACGCTGGCGGAACTCGTCCGCGGGCAGATTCCAAAGGTCCTCGATCGCGGAGACTGGGTAAATCAGCGTGGTGCCCCGCCCGACGCCGGGGAGCACGGCGCAAGCCAACAGCAGGAGGAGGCGTAGATGCGACATCGCCGAATCCGTTAGAGACCCGACGGGATGACCCGGCCTTTTTCCGTGCGGTTGGGGCCGCCCTTATTCACCGGGCCCTTGCCGCCCGTGCCGGTACCCTTCTCATAGTCTTGCGTATTCACGTTCGCGACCTGCTGGGTGCCGACGACAGCAGGGCTGCGCGGCTGCTGGGGAATGCGCATCGCCTGATCGCCGATGGCCATCGCGGTCGGCCGGGATGGGCCCTTACCGTCGGAAGCCGGCGCGGCGGCCTCACCCTTCAATTCCGCGACCTGAATGCCTTGGGCCTCATTCCCGACCCCCGCCGTGGGCTTCTCCGCCTCTTTGCCTCCCGCGCCGCCCGCCAGATTCGCCTCGGGCTTGCCTTGGCCGCCCGGCCTTCCCGGCGTGCCCCCGTTACCCTCGCCGGCCGCCTCTTTGCCGTTCGGTCCCGGCGGTTGGCTGGGGCCGCCCACTTTGTCCGCCCGCGCCTGGTCATCGCCCGGCAGCTCAAAGTCCCCGATCATCCCGAGCACGGGCCGCTTCTCGGGAGCGTGCGCGGAACCGTCGAGGAGCGCCGGGTCGGGCAACACGCCCCGGCCCCCCGCTGCGCCCCGGGGCGAGCCGGGACGGGCTGTGCCGCCCGCATCGGCCGCCAGGAGGGGGGGGAAAGCGAAGCCCGTAAGCACCACCCCGCAAAAAAGGAGTGGACGCACGGAGGTCATTTCTGATCGGAGGGAACGTTGCAGATCACGGTCACGATCGGGGGCGGCGTGCCCGCCCTTACTTGCAGGAGCAAGTTAATGTCACGGTAGCCCTTGCGCCGGCCAATCACCTCGTAGTCGCCGGGCAAAATGCGCATCGCCTCAGAGTCAAACTTCTGGGGCGCACGGAAATTGGTGATCTGGACCCACGTGCTGCCGTCCGACTTGAAGGTCACGTCCACCGGCTTGTTCTGCTCCATCAGCAGAGCATGCAGTTGCTGGACTCGGTCGCTGTTCACAAGATAGGACGGCTTCACGGCCATCGCCTCGTTAAAGCGGCGGATGGCCCCTTGGAAATCGGACCGGTTGGCTAACTGCTCCGCAGCCTCGACATACTTCTGATACTGCAGCAGCGCGCGGATGACCGTGCCGACCCGCGTGTAGCCCTCCTTTGCCTCGGCATGATCTGCGTCCAGCTTCAGGGTCTCGCTGTAGGCCTCGCGCGCCTCGGACCACTGGTAAGCCTTCTCGTAGTCGAAGGCCTTCGCGAGGGCCTTCTGCACCGACTCCTGGTGAGCGTTAGCGCGGGCCGTTTTCAGCTGCGCCTGAACCTCGGTGTTCTGAGGGGTAACTTTCAGGGCGTTCTGCAGCTCGGTGATCGCCCGGTTCCAATCGCGCGCCTGAATCGCCTCCTCCGCCGCCGACTTGGCGGCGGCGAAGCGGGTCTCCTTCTCCAGCTGCGCCGCCCGCGATTGCCCCTCCTGCGCCGCAGCGGAAAACCCGTCCAGTGCGAAGGCCTGCTTATAGGCCTCGGACGCCTCCTTGAAGTTCTTCTGCTGCTCAAGCTTCGCGCCCTGCTGGAGCAGGGCGTGGACGCGGTCGATATTCTCGGCCCGCTTCAAACCTTGTACGGCGGCCTCCAATCCGGGGGACTTGGCTAGGGCCTGCTCAAATGCCTGGCGCGCACCGGACTTCTCCCCCGCCGCGAGCGCGCGCTGACCATCGAACAGGCGGGCCTTGACGAAAGTAGCTAGGGCATCCTCCGCAATCTTCAACTGCGCGAACCCCGCGTCGAACTGCTTCTTCGCCCCGGCAAAATTGCCATCAGCAAGTACCTTGCTACCGGCCCCGGCCGCCTCGAAGGCGGCTTCCAACGCGCCCGGCGCGAGACTGCGGGCCAGTTCCAGTTCCTTGATGCGAAGCAGAATCGCGTCGTATCCCTGCCGCGCCTCCCCCTTGGCCTTCACGTTGCGGGTGAAGGTTTCGATCTCAGGGTTCAATGCCTCGAACACGGAAAAAGCCCGGCCGAAGTCCCGGTTGCGCAGCAGCGCCTCGCCCTGCGTGAAGAGCCGTTCCATGGTGATGAGCTGCTCGATCTGGGAAGGATGATCAGCCGGCACCCGGCGCAGCTCCTTCAGCGCCTTGCCCGCCAGTTCGAACGCCTGCTCCGCCTTAGCCTGACTGATGAATGCGGAGCTGGCCTCGGCGATCGAGGGCGCGCCCGCCGCGGGTGCCGACGTCGGGGCGAAGACCTCCGGACCCAAAAACAGCTTGAGCCCGCGGATGACCAGCCCCGCCGCCAACAGCAGCGCGACCGCGCCTCCCAAGGTCCACGCAATTAGACGCGGCCAGGCAGGGCCACGTCGGGCAGACTCCTTGCCCGCTTCCGGATTCCAGTGGATGATGCGACGCCGCTTGGGGCCGCCGGGAAATTCCTCGGCCATGGGTGACGATGAGATAAGACGTGGGAGACGCGTGGAGATTAGCTCAAACGATTCCGAGGCCTCGCTAGCTTAGATACCCCGACAGTGAAAGGAATCCTTCAAAATGCAAAGTGCTTAGCGGGCACCGTCCCCCCGCTGGAAACTTGCGTCCACCGCACTCGACCATTCCTTCCCCTGTTCGTGCCATGAAAGCCCGGCTCGCCCTCGTCCTGCTTGCCCCCCTCCTCCTGCTCGCCGGGTGCTACCAAGTGCCGGTCACGGGCCGGCGCGCGATGAACCTGGTCGACGACAAGGAGGTCACCAAAATGAGCGTAGGGATGTTCGAGGAACTTAAGAAACGCTACCGGCCATCCCGCAACCAGGCCCATCAGGCGCAGCTCCAGCGGGTCGGTTCGCGGCTAGCGAAGGTGGTCTTCTGGGACATGCCGGACGCGGACTGGGAATTCGTCGTGTTTGATAATCCGCAGATCAACGCCTTCGCAATGGCGGGCGGGAAGGTAGGCGTGTTCACGGGGATTTTCCGGATCGCCAAGACCGACGACCAGCTGGCCTCGGTGATCGCCCACGAGATCGCCCACGTCACTGCCAAGCACGTCCACGAGAAGCTTTCTCGGGAATTGGCGGTTTCCACCGTGGGCACGGTGGGCGTGATCGGTGGCCTCGCCGGCGGCGCCTCCGGACTCGCGGTGGACGCCCTGGCCCAAGTCTACGGCCTCACCACGGGGATCGGGGGCTTCGCCTTCGACCGGGAAAAGGAGCGCGAGGCAGACTACGTCGGGCTGATGTACATGGCCCGAGCCGGCTACGACCCGCAGGCGGCGGTAAAGGTGATGGAGGCACTCGAGGCCGAGACTGGCAAGGACCCGATGCCCCCCGCGCTGCTTTCGACCCATCCCTCCCACCCCGAGCGTATCCTCAAACTGATGGACGCAATGCCCAAGGCCTTAGAGGAGCTCGCCCGTAGCGGGCAGGTGGCCAATCCGATCATCGTCCGCTGACCCGGCCCGGCCGCGCGCCCCGCCGGTTCGGTCGGCTCAAGGCTGCTTGGCCTGCTTTTTCTTGGGCGCCTTATTGGCCCCGCCGCCCGCGCGGCCGAGCCACTCCGGCGGGATCACGGCCGGGACCTTCAGCTCCCGGCGCAGCTGCACCAATTGCTCCTCCAGGTGCTTCCGCGCCGCGGCGTAGGCCGGATCGCCGAGCACGTTGCGCAGCTCGCGAGGATCCTTCTCGGAGTCGTACAGCTCCCAATAGTCTTCCGCCGTGCCGAAGAAGTGCACGAGCTTGTAGCGGTCGGTGACGATCCCGTAATGCGGCCTCACCCGATGAGGCGTCGGCCATTCGAAGTATTGGTAATAAAAGGCGGTCCGCCAGTCCGCCGGGCGGTTGCCCGCGAGGATCGGCCGCAGGCTCCGGCCCTGCATCTCCACCGGCGCCGGCAAGCCCGCCGCATCCAGAAACGTCTGCGCAAAATCTAGGGTCGAGACTAGGTCCTTGCTCACCCCGCCCGCGCGGCTCACCCCAGGCCAGCGGACCAGAAGCGGCGTGCGCAGCGATTGCTCGAAGATCCAGCGCTTGTCGAACCAACCGTGCTCCCCGAGGAAGAATCCCTGGTCGCTCGAGTAGACCACGATCGTGTTCTCGGCCAGGCCCTCCTTGTCCAGGTAATCGAGCAACCGGCCGACGCCCTCGTCCACCGCGCGCACCGTCCCAGTGTAGTCGTGCATATAACGCTGGTAGCGCCAGCGGACGAGGTCCTTGCCCTGCAGGTTGGCCGCTCGGAAACGAGCGTTGCGGGGCTCGTAATAGGCCTCCCAGACCTTCCGCTGCTCGGGGGTCATATTCGGCGGCGGGTCAAACTTGGCGTCCCGGTCGGTGAAGGTCTTCTCCAAGGACATATCCTGATCCCGGACGGCGATACCGCGGTTCGCGTAATCATCGAACAGCGTGTCGGGCTCCGGATAGACCCGATCCCCGTCCGCGCCTAGGTGGCGGAGGGCGGGCGCCCACTCACGGTGCGGCGCCTTGTGCTGCGCCATCAGCAGGAACGGCCGGCTCTTGTCCCGCTGCCGCAGCCATTCGAGGGAGAGGTCGGTGATGATGTCAGTGGTGTAGCCCTGAGTCTTCACCTGCTCACCCATCCGGATCATCGGCGGATTATAGTAAATGCCCTGCCCGGGCAGGATCTGCCAGAAATCGAAGCCTGTGGGATCGGACACGAGGTGCCATTTGCCGATCACGGCGGCCTGGTATCCCGCTTGGCGTAGGATCTTGGGGAAGGTTATCTGCGAGCCGTCGAAGCGGGAGTTCGAGTTGTTCACGAACCCATTCAGGTGGTTGTACTTCCCGGTGAGGACGACCGCCCGCGAGGGGCCGCAGATCGAGTTCGGGACGAGGGCGCGGTCAAACCGCATCCCGGACTTGGCCAACCGGTCGAGGTGCGGGGTCTCAAGCAGGCGCCGCCCCTCGCCGTAGGCGCTGATGGCCTGGTAGGCGTGGTCGTCGGAGAAGATGAACAGGATGTTCGGGGCGCGCGGGGCAGCGGCCAAGGCGGACGCGGCGAACCCGAGGGCGAGGATCATAAGACCGCGGTTGTGCCGGATCATAGGCGCCAAGGTTACTGCAGGCCTTTGGCCTCGAGGATCGCCTTCTTGAGCAGCGGCTCGGCGGCCGGCCCCTTCGGACCGATGTGCTTCCCGATCATCCGCAGCTGGGAGATGCCGTGCTTGGTCGCGAGAGCCACGACGTGGTCGAAGTCCATATTGCGGCAGGTCTAGGTCTGGAGGCCGGGGGTCGGCGCCGCGCGCAGGGCAACGACCGAGGGGAGCAACGCGGCGGCCAGCGCGGCCCGCTGCGGGAGGGGGAAAGCGGTGATCAAGAGCGGGGGGGACCGTTGCGGTCGCGCGCCCACGTAGCAAGCCCGAACGCCCAGGGAGACCGGCCTTGCCTCATCCGTCCGCAACCGGTCTCCTCCGAGGCCCCCACTCGATGCCCTCCCGCTACCCCTCCCTGCCCCGTCGCTCCTTCCTGCGCTCCGTTGGCGCCGCGTCCCTCGCCGCGCCCTGGTTCGCCCGGAACGCCTATGCTGCCGCGCCCAGCCGCATCCTGCGCCACGCCAGCTTCGGCGCGGCCGGGATGGCCTGGGCCGACATACAGGCCATCACCAGCAATCCCTTTGTGAAGCTGGTGGCGGTAGCCGACGTCGACCTTGCGCGGGTGAAGCAGGTCAAGGAGACGTTCCCCGAGGTCCGGGTTTACCAGGACTGGCGGCAGTTGCTGGAGAAGGAGCAGGGCAACCTCGACTCGGTCAACGTTTCCACTCCGGACCATATGCACGCGCCCATCGCCCACGCGGCGATGCAGCTCGGCAAGCACTGCTTCTGCCAAAAGCCGCTCGCCCACGGGATCCACGAGACCCGCGTTCTCACCCGCCTTGCCCGGGAGAAGAACCTCGTCACCCAGATGGGCATCCAGATCCATTCGTACCGAGTGTACCGCCAAGCCGTCGCGGTCGTGCAGGCAGGCGTGATCGGCAAGGTGCGCGAGGTCCACAGCTGGAGCAGCAAGAAATGGGGCGACACCGGCCGACCGCCAGAACGCCGCGATCCTGTGCCCGCCACGCTCGACTGGAACCTGTGGCAGGGGGTGGCGGCCGAGCGGCCCTTCGTCGCGGGGCACTATCACCCCGGCCAATGGCGCAAGCGGCTAGATTTCGGCACCGGCACCTTCGGGGATATGGGCTGCCACATCTTCGACCCAGTCTTCGAGGCCCTCGCCCTGACCTCGCCACTTTCGTTGCGTTCAGAAGGCCCCGCGCCGGACGCCTCGAACTGGTCGGTCAACGCTCGTATCCGCTACGTCTTCCCGGGCACGGCCTACACCGAGGGCAAGACGGTGCCTGTCACTTGGTACGACGGCGACGAGCGGCCGCCGGCGGAGATCCGGGCGCTGGTCGCCGATCCCCGCGACGCCACCAAGGCGAAGGGCGGGCGCAAGGCGGATTCGGACAGCCAAGGCTCGATCATCGTCGGTACCAAGGGCGTCCTGCACGTCCCGCACATTGCCGCCCCGCGCTTGTTTCCACTCGCGGATTTTCGCGACTACGTCCTACCCGAACGGGTCCAGGGCCATCACTGGACTGAATGGGCGGAAGCGTGCATCAACGGTGGTCGCCCCGGGGCTAACTTCGATTATTCCGGCCCTCTCACGGAGGCGGTCCTGCTCGGCAGCGTGGCCGTGCGCTTCCCGAGTCAGGAACTGGCCTGGGACGGCCCGAAGCTCGCCTTCACCAATGTTGCCGCCGCGAACACCCACCTGCGCCGGGCCTACCGTCGGGGCTGGGAGGTAGCCGGGCTCTGAACCCGAGGGATGGCGACATTCCGGGAAGTCTGCCAGGGCGGGCCGGTCCTGCTGCTCGACGCGGCGGCGTCCCAGGTGCAGGCCGGCCTGATCCATCCCTCCGGCGAAGCTGGCTGGTCCACCCCACCGGGCGAACCCGGGGTCGCGGTCTTCCAAGCCCTTGAGGAACTGGGCGCGAACCTCTCGAAAGTCCGCGGCTGGATTTTCTGCGAGGGTCCAGGGTCAATCCTCGGGATCCGCACGGTGGCGATGGCCCTCCGCAGTTGGACCCTCCTCCACCCTGCGCCCGTGCATCGCTACCTCAGTCTCGCGGTGCTGGCGCACGCGTTGGGCAAGCCCGCCGCGGGCATCATCGCGGATGCTCGCCGGGAAACGTGGCACCACCAGCGCGCGGGAGAGCCCCTGCGCCGGCTGCCCACCCGCGACCTGCAGCCTCCGCTGTACCTGCCCGCGACTTTCCGGACTTGGTCCAAGCTCCCCGCCGGCGTGCAGGTCACGCCCTACGACTGGACCCAAATGCTACCCCGCGTCTGGGACGCGGACCTGCTGCGGCCAGCAGCGGCGCCGGACGCATTCCTGCCCGAAGATCCCAGCTACGTCGCGTGGACGCCGCGGATTCATCAGGCTCCCGCGGCGAGCGCCTGAGCGCGGCTGTCACTTGCCGATGCCATGGGCGCGGAAGCCCAGGGCGCGCAGGCGGGGCAGGTCGAGGATGTTGCGGCCGTCGAAGAGGAAGGACGGGTGTTTCATCTCGGCCTGGATGCGGGCGAAATCGAGCGTCTTGAACTCGTCCCATTCGGTGACCACCGCGATCGCGTGAGCGCCGGCCGCCGCCTCGTACGCACTCTGAGCTACGCTGAGCCGCGGCTCGTGGTTACCCTTGCCCACGACCTCCTCGAGGATCTCGGGCGCCGGCACCTTGGGGTCATAGACGACCACGCGGGCCTGCTCCGCCAGCAAGGCGCGGCACACCGCGATCGCCGGCGATTCCCGAGTGTCGTTGGTGTCCTTCTTGAAGGCGAACCCGAACACCGCGATGCGCTTTTCGGCAACCGTGTTGTACAGTGAACTCACGATGCGCTGAGAAAACCGGTGCTTCTGCCAGTCGTTCATCCGCACCACGCTCTCCCAATACGCCGCCACCTCGGGCAGGCCGAAGTGCTCGCAAAGGTAGCTCAGGTTCAGAATGTCCTTCTGGAAGCAGGACCCGCCGAAACCGACGGAAGCCTTGAGGAACTTCGGTCCGATGCGCGAATCGCGGCCGATGGCGTGCGCCACCTCGTCCACATCCGCTCCAGTGGCCTCACACAGCGCGGCGATGGAGTTAATCGACGAGATGCGCTGCGCGAGGAACGCGTTGGCCACCAGCTTGGCCATCTCAGAGGACCACAGGTTCGTGGTGATGATCCGCTCGCGGGGTACCCAGTGAGCGTAGACATCCACCAAGGTCTTGATCGCCTCCTCGCCGCCCGGGGTCCGCTCGCCGCCGATCAGGACGCGATCCGGCGCCGTCAGGTCGGCGACAGCGGTGCCTTCCGCGAGGAACTCCGGATTGGAGAGCACTTCAAAGGCATGCCCGCGGGAATTGGCGGTAAGGATGTCTCTGATCGTCTCCGCGGTCTTCACCGGGATGGTCGACTTCTCGACGATGATCTTCGGGCCATTCGCGTGCTCAGCGATCGAACGAGCCACCGACTCGATGTACCGCAGGTCCGCCGCCCGCCCCGCGCCCACGCCGTAGGTCTTGGTGGGAGTGTTGACCGAGACAAAAATGATTTCCGCCTCGCGAATCCCCGCGGCCACCGCGGTCGAGAAATGCAGGTTGCGGCCCCGCACCTGGCGCACGACTTCGTCCAGGCCGGGCTCGTAGATCGGCAGCGTGTCGGAATTCCACGCCGCGATCCGCGTCGCGTTCAGGTCCACCACGGTGACCTGGATGCCCGGCGCTTTGAGGGCGATCATCGCCATCGTGGGACCGCCGACATAGCCGGCACCAATGCAACAGATTTTCAATGCCATGACCGGTACCAAAACAGGCCCCCGTGCGGGGGCCATCCCGAAAGTATGAGGCGACTACGCCCGCAGGCGGGGGAAACTCCCTGGCCGGGCCCCTTTCGTGGGCGGCTGAGCAGCGGGGCGACAGGGCGAGCAGATTTCGATCGCGGGAGCCTGGCGCCCACCCGGAAGGCCGGTGGAGCGGCTGCCACAGACCGAGGGGGCCCGGCCAACCGCCTCGAGGCGACTAGTCCCGCTGAATGAGTCTGGCTGAAGTCACGCCGGATGCGGCGCGGCGGCCGGGGCGAGCGGCTCCGCGGACGCCGGCCTCTCGGGCAGCTTCTTTGCGACAAGCGGCTCCGCCTTGGGTGGCTGGCTCAACATCACCGGCGAGCGCAGTTCCCCGAACTGGAGAATCTCCAACACGTGCTTGCCGTCGACGGTCTCGTACTCAAGCAGCGCCTCGGCAATCTTGTCCAAGGCTTGGCGGTGCTGCGATAGGATCTGCGTCGCCCGCTGGTACTGCTCCTCGATGATGCGGTGGATCTCGGTATCGATCTTGCGCGCGGTGTCCTCCGACACGTTCTCATTGCGGGTGATCTCGCGCCCCAGGAACACGGTATCGTGGGAATCCCCGTAGGCCACGGGACCGAGGGGGCTCATTCCCCAATCGCAGACCATATGGCGGGCAACCTTGGTCACCTGCTTGATGTCGCCCGCCGCTCCGCTGGAGACGTCGCCCAAGACCAACTCCTCGGCGATCCGGCCCCCCAAACCCATCGCGATCTGGCTCAGCATCCGCTTCTTGGCGTGGGTCAAGATGTCCTTCTTCGGGATGAACATCGTGCTCCCCAAACTGCGGCCGCGCGGGATGATGGTCACCTTATGGACCGGCATATGGCCGTCATCCAGCACTGCCTGCACCAAGGCGTGACCCGCCTCGTGATAAGCAGTCAGCTTCTTCTCCTCGTCATCCATTAGGCGGCGACGCTCCCGGCCAAACTGCACCTTCTCGCGGGCGTCATCGACGTCGATCATCTCGATCTTCTTCTTGCCGCGCCGGGCCGCGAGGAGGGCGGCCTCGTTGAGGAGATTGGCCAGTTCCGCGCCGGAAAGACCCGGGGTCCCGCGCGCGATGACCTGCAGGTCCACGTTTTCGGCCAGACTGACCTTCTTCGCGTGGACCCGAAGAATCTGCTCGCGACCCACCAGATCAGGCAGGTCGACGTAAATCTGACGGTCGAAGCGGCCCGGCCGCAGCAGCGCGCTGTCGAGCACGTCCGGACGGTTAGTCGCGGCGATGATGATGACCCCTTCGGTCGTGTCAAAGCCGTCCATCTCCACCAGGAGCGAGTTCAAGGTCTGCTCGCGCTCGTCGTTACCGCCGCCCAAACCCGCACCACGCTGGCGGCCGACAGCGTCAATTTCATCGATAAAGATCAGGCAAGGGGCGCTCTTGCGGCCCTGCTCGAACATATCGCGGACGCGGCTCGCGCCGACGCCGACGAACATCTCCACAAAGTCCGAGCCGGAAATGCTGAAAAACGGGACCTCCGCCTCGCCGGCCACGGCCTTGGCGAGGAGCGTCTTGCCGGTGCCCGGAGGCCCGACCATCAGAATACCCTTCGGAATCCGGCCGCCCATCTTGGTAAACTTCTTCGGATCCCGCAGGAACTCGACCACCTCGGAAACCTCCTCCTTCGCCTCATCGCAACCGGCAACGTCCGCGAAGGTGATGCGGTCGCGGTCCCGCGTCAGCAGCTTGGCGCGGCTCTTGCCGAAGCTCAGCGCCCCACGACCAGCCTGCCGCAGCTGCCGCACAAACAGGAAGTAGAGCAGACCGATGATAATGACGAACGGGATGACCTGCGCCGCGATCGATGAGAGCAGCGTCTGCGTCGGCTGCTCGGCGAACACCTTACTCTTGCTCAGCCGCTCGTGAGTGGCTTCCGTCACCCGGCCCGCCGCCCGGAAGTCGCGCCACGCCGCATTTGCATCTTTGCGGCTCTGCCCGACGATGACCATCCAATCGCGACCTCCACTCGGGTCCGAGCGGATCACCGCGGACTTGCCGGCCTCGCGGTTGATCAGGTTGTTTTCGGCCCGTTCAACAACCTCCTGAATCGTAAGGCTTTCCGGGGTCGAACCTGTCTGATTCGGCAACAGCAGCAGCGCGGCCACGGCCGCAGCGAGCGCGAGCCAGAAGAACAGCATCTTCGGCTGGAAGCGTTCCGGCGGAAGATTCTTCAAGGGGCGACGCGGCTTTTTGGTATCGGAGTCAGACATCACGGAATGGACTTTACAGGACGGTGAGTGTTCCCCCGGGCTAAGTCAACGGGCCCGCCTTCGTTTTTTAACCCTCTCCGGCTCAGGGATTGCGTAGCGCAGATACTTCCCGTCGGAGAGCGCGAAGCCCGCCCGCCCCAAGCTCTGGCGGCACGGTCCACCCCGCTGGAGCGCGGCCAACAGGACCGCGAACGCCTGCCGCGAAGGCTCCCCGGCAGCGGGGTGCCGCGCCAGCCAACGATGCAGCGCCCGGCGCCAAAGGGCTGTCGGCCGGCCTGCGAGACGCGCCAGATCGAGGCGGCCATCGCGCCGGAGCGGCCGCAGTTCGTTTAGCCACCGCGTCAGGGCCACATCATCCTCGTCGAGCAACTCGCGGGCCAAGGTGGTGCCGGCGACCGCATCTCGCCCGGCCGCCTGTTCCCACGCCGGGAGGACATGATGTCGCATTCGATTGCGGGAATACTGATCCGTGGCGTTCGAGGCATCCTCCCGCCACTGCAGCCCGGCGTCGGTGAGCAGCCGGCGCAATTCAGCCGCGCGGATTCCCAGCAAGGGCCGCAGGAACAAGCGGCCGCCGTGGAACGGCTGCACCGGTCGCGGTGCCGCCAAACCCGCCGTGCCGCTGCCGCGGGCCAACCGCATTAGCATTCCCTCCGCTACATCGTCCGCCTGCTGGCCCAGCCAGACGATCCGGGCGTGCCGCGCGAAGAACGCCAGCCGCGCCTCCCGCGCCTCCGCCTCGCTGGCGCCGCCCGCCGGCGCCCGCCAACGCCCACCCCGAAACCGGATACCCAGCGCCCGGCACCACCGGCGGCAAGCGTCCGCGTCCGCCCGCGCCGCCGCTCCCCGCAGGCCGTGGTTGAAATGGAGCGCCAGCAGCTGCCGACGCCGGCCAGGCCAATGCGCCCGCAAGGCCAGCAGCAGGGCAAGGGAGTCGGCGCCCCCGGAAAAGCCCACACCCCACGTCTCGTCCCCCCGGCGCCCGCGGGTCCACGCGAGGACCGCCGGCTCCAGCCTTTCCCGGGGCAGCAGCGCGCCGATGCGAGCCGCCGCCTCACGCAAAGCTGAGGTATTCCCGGCCAAAATGAGGCACCAGGACGTCCGGGAGCTTAACCCGGCCGTCAGCCTGGAGATTGTTTTCCAGCAGCGCCGCGAGTACCCGCGGCACCGCGAGGCCGGACCCGTTGAGGGTATGTACCAACTCGGGCCGCCCCGACTCCCGGGCACGGAACCGGATCTGCGCCCGCCGCGATTGAAAGGTCTCGAAATTGGAGCAACTCGAGACCTCCAGCCACCGCTTCTGGCCGGCCGACCACACCTCGAGGTCATACTTCTTAGACTGCACGAAGCCAAGGTCGCCCCCGCACATCAGCAGCACCCGGTACGGCAGGCCCAGCCCGCGCAGCAGCCGCTCGGCGTCATCCCGCAGCTTGTCCAGCTCAACGTAGCTCTGCGACGGGTGGACCCACTTAAGCATCTCCACCTTGTCGAACTGATGGAGCCGGTTGAGCCCGCGCACGTCCTTGCCGTAGCTGCCTGCCTCGCGGCGGAAACAGGGGGTGTACGCGCACCGGTAGACGGGCAGCGCGGACTCCTCGAGAATCTCGTCGCGGAAAAAGTTCGTCAGCGGCACCTCCGCCGTGGGCACCGCGTACAGGAGGTCCGGGGTCGTCTCGTACATCTGGCCCTCCTTGTCCGGCAGCTGCCCGGTGGCGGTGGCGCTGGCTGCGTTGACCAAGACCGGCGGGTTGACCTCCACGTACCCCGCGCGACCATTCTCCTCAAGGAAGTAGCGCAGCAGGGCCCGGACGATGCGCGCGCCATCGCCCACGTAGAACGGGAAGCCCGCGCCCGTGACCTTGGCCCCGCGGTTGAAATCAAACAGCCGCTCGAAGCCGGGAATCTCCCAATGCGGCACCGCCTGCGGCGAGACCGCGGCGCAGTCCCCTTGGGTCGAGAACACGACGTTGTCCTCCGGCGTGCGCCCCTCGGGCACGCTGGCGTGCGGTAGGTTCGGCACGGTCAGCATCGCCCGGTGGAAACGCTCCTCGAGCTCCTTCAGCTGGCCCTCGCGCTCCTTCACCGAAGCGGACACCGCCCGCATCTCGGCGACCTTGGCCACGAACTCCGGCGAACCCTTCGGCAGCGCCGCCATCGCCGTGTTGGCCGCCTTCTGGGCAGCGCGCAGGGACTCGACCTCCTGCAGCTTGCCCCGCCATGCGGCATCGGCCGCGAGGACCGCGTCGAGGTCCACGTCGAGGTGTTTCTTGGCGATCGCCGCGCGGACTAGGTCCGGCGACTCGCGGAGGAGCTTCGGGTCAATCATGGGAAAACAGGTCTATGTGCGCCGCGCCCGGGCGCGCTGGAAGCGGGCATAGACGTCCTTCGCCGTCAGCAGGCGCAGGTCGCCCACCGGGGCCTGCACCACGACGTGGTCGGGCGCGTTCAGAGGATAGGGACCGAAGAGCCGGGGATTCGTCGGCCCGAAGATGCCCATCACGGGGACGCCTAGCGCCGCCGCCAGGTGCATCGGCCCGCTGTCGTTGGCGATCACCCACTCCGCCCGGCGGATCAGCGCGGGCAGGGAGACGAGGCTGGTGTTTCCGGTCAGATTGAAGAACTGGGCCTCCGGGAAGGCCCCGCGGTCGTGGACGTAGCTGCTGCCCGCCCAGACGACCTTGCGGAAGCGGTCCTCGCGCAGGATGAGCTCCGTGAGCTGCTTGAAGCCGTTCCAGCACTTCTCGGCCCGCCGGCTGTCCACGAACATCAGAATCGGCCGGCCACCGCCCCGGCCGTCCGCAAAGCGCAGGCTCAGCCCCTCGACGGGCCGGAATCCGAGGATGCCGCGCAGCTCGGCCTTGGCGCCCAGCACCGGGCAGAACTGAAGCAGGATCTCGAGGGCGTGGCTGAGCCGGCCGTCGCGGGGCAGCGGCACACGCTCCCCTAAGAACAAACCCGAGCACTCGCGCGCGTCCGAACGCCCCACCTTACGGTCGGCGTGCACCCGCGAGGTCAGCAGGCCGGTCCGCAGCAGGCCCTGTAGGTCGAAGACGAAGTCGTAGTGCTTCCGCCGCAGCTCGCGGGTGAGGCGGAGGAAGCCCTTCGCTCCGCCGCCGCGCTCGAAGATATGGACCTCGTCGACGGCGGTGCAGGCCCGCACGATCGGGGCGAAGATCTCCCGCACCACCCACGAGATGCGGAGCCCCTCGACCTGCGCCTTGAGGGACGCGGCCACCTGCAACCCGTGGACGATGTCCCCGAGGGAGGAGGGCTTGATGATGAGGAGCTCGGTCATGGACGCCGGGAAGCGCCCACGGCACCGCCGCCGACGCGCCGAGGCAACCCCTTTTGCACGCGGCGGGGCGTCCGACGCCGCTCAGACCTTCGCCGCGGAGGGAATCTCGAAGCCCTTGTGGTTCGGGTCCTGCAACAGCGCGTTGGCCTCGGCCGCGAATTCCCCGGTGTGCCGCTCGGCGGCCGGGTCGAAGGTCAGCCAGGGGCCCACGACATACTCCGCCCCGTTCTCGGGAACCCCCGCACCGTCGCGCATCATCTCGTGGAGCTTCAGAAAATGCTCCGCGGCGGCCACATTGTCGCCGAAGCGCCCGGCCTTGGCGTTGAACGGAACCTTCCGGCCCAGCCGGTAGGAGTTGTTCATCAGGTGCCCCAGCACGCTGGCGTAGTGGGACTCCTCGGCGTTGCCGTTCGCCATCTCCGGCTTGCCCGCGCGGCAGGCCGCGATGAACGAGCCCCAGTTGCCGCCCGCCGTGACCTGCCCCGGCGGCAGGTCGAGCTTCTCGCCCTTGGCACTGCCCTTGGCGAAGTAGGTCCCGTCCACAATGCGGCCCCCATCCTCGAAGTAGTACTCGTTCTTCACTTGGTGGATGTAGCCCGGATGATTCACGTTGCGGACGTTGAAGAACACCTGCTGGTCGTTCGGGTACTCCGCGATGGCGAACATCGTGTTCGGGGTCTCGCCTTGGTCGCTCCACTTGAAGCGGCCGCCCAGCGCCATCACGCGCACCGGGTTGGTCAGCTTCGGGTCGAGGGCCCACCGGGCGACGTCCAACTGGTGCGTGCCCTGGTTGTTCATATCGCCGTTGCCGGTGGCCCAGAACCAGTGCCAATTGTAATGGACCAGATTCGGATGGTACGCGGTCTGCGCGGGGCCACGCCAGAGGTTCCAGTCGAGACCCGCCGGCGAAGCGCCTGCAGGCTTCATCCCGATCGTGTCACGCGGCTTGCAGCAATAGCCGTAGGACACCTTCAAACGCCCAAACTTGCCCGCCTGGATCGCCGCGTGCAGGCCCGCCAGCTTCGCGTCGCTGCGGCGCTGGGTGCCGTGCTGGATGACGACCCCGTACTTGCGCTGCGCGGCCACCACCACCCGGCCCTCGACCACGTCGTGGCTCATCGGCTTCTCAACGTACACGTGCTTCCCCGCCTGCGCCGCCCAGATGGTCATCAGGGAGTGCCAGTGGTTCGGCGCCGCGATGGAGATGGCGTCCAAGTTCGGGTCCGCGAGCGCCTTCCGCACGTCCGCGACGCCCTGCGGGGTGTAACGGCCCTGCACCCGCTCCTGCACGTTCTTCAGGGTCCGCTCGAGCACCCGCTGGTCCGGGTCGATCAGGTAAGCGATCTCGACGTTCGGCTGCTCCAACCAGCCAGAGATGTGGCTCTTGCCGCGGCCGTTGAGGCCGGCGACGGCGATGCGCAGGCGGTTGTTGGCGCCAACGACCCGTGCGGCCGAACGGGTGCCGCCCAACAGTGCGAGCGAACCCGCGGCGAACGCGGACTGGCGGAGGAAGGTGCGGCGGGGCAGCAAGTTCATAGCGGGATGCGGGGGTGAAACGGACGGGGTGAAAGCGCCGGCGGGGACCGGCCTCGACCCCGCCATCCCAGCGCCGGCGACCCGGTCAGGTCAAGCCCGGCCCCGCTCAGCGCCACTCGTGCCGCGGGTACCGGCGCGAGAGCTCCGCGCGCACCTTCGGGTACATTTCCCGCCAGAACGCCCCCAGGTCCTCCGTCACCTGGATCGGCCGCTGGTTCGGGGCCAGCACCTCGATCCGCACCGGCACCCGCCCGTGGCCCACCGCGAAGCGGCCCTCGATGCCATAGAGCTCCTGGATCCGCGCGCTCAGCACCGGCGGGCCCTCCGCGGCGTAAGTCAGCCGCGCCCGCCGGCCATTGGCCATCACGAGGCGCTCCGGCAGGTAGTCGTCGAGCACCGCCAACTGCTCCGCGGTCAGCCACTCACGCAGCACGGGCAGCACCGGCTTGTCCTTGAGGTCGCGGTACCCGCGCTCCCCGTAGCAGACCTGCTCGATCAGGGTCGCCCGGTCCGCCGGGGTGATGGGCGAGACCTCCAGCTCCGGGAACCACTCGGCCAGCCGGTTCACCCGGATGATCCACTGCTCGACCGCCTCGTCCCAGCCCTCCAGGCGGATGCGGCCCGCAAGGACCTCGCGCGCCAGCAGCGCGGCCGCGGCCGATGCGGGCACGTCATCGCCCCCGGCGCGGGACTCGAGCACGAGATCGCGGAAGCGGCGCTCCCGCCGGGCCACGACCCGTCGCGCCTGCTCGTCGTAAACGACCCCCTGGGTTTCCTGGTAATCCTCCGGGAACAGCTCCCGGAGCCACGCCTCCTCGACCGCGGTCGCCTGGGAAAGCAAGGTCGTGACCTCCCCTCCCCGCCCGCCCACCTCGCTGATCTCCGCCGCCACGAACAGGGGCGAACCCTGCACGCAGCTCTCCCGGGCCAGCATCCCCCGCCGCTGGTGCACCAGCTCGCAGCGCAGCGTCCCCGCGTCGAGCCGCCGCGCCAGCTGGTCGGAGAAGCCGGCCAGAATGCACTTCCGGAGCGCGTCCGCGTCCGCCGGGCGCTCCTCGACGGGGAGGCCTTCCGCCGCCGCGATCTCGAGGAACTGGGCCAGCAACGGCCCCACCTGGCGCGCCGCCTGCGCGTGGAGGCCCAGCCGCCGGCACGCCTCCAGCTCGAACCCGCACCGCCGCGCCTCCTCCCACGCGGCCCGTTGCAGCAGGAAATCACTCGTCCGTTCCTCGCCCAACGTGTCCTCCCGCGCCTGGTCGATCTCCCGCGAGACGCCCCGGAGCAGCAGCCCCCGCCCCTGCGCCAGCGCCGCCACCAGCGCGGCGTCCCGCACGCAACCGGCCGCCTCGGCCGCGAGGAACATCCGGGCGTAGCGCGGATGCACGGGAAAGCGCAGCATCCGCCGCCCGACCTCGGTGATCGCCCGGTGGCCGCCCGCCGCCCCCGGCGGCCCGAGGGCCCCGAGATCCGCGAGCAGGAGTTCCGCGCGTTCCAGGGCCCGCGGATCCGGCTGCTCCAGCCACGGAAAACTCACGATGTCGTCGATGCCCGCGGCCTTGAGGGTGAGCACCACCTCGGAGAGGTCCAACCGGCGCACCTCCGGCAGTTCCTGCGGCGCCCGCTGGGCGTGCTCGCGCTCGGTCCAGAGGCGCACGCAGATTCCCGGCGCAGTGCGGCCCGCCCGCCCCGCCCGCTGGTCCGCGCTCGCCGCGGCAATGCGCTCGACCAGCGCTGCGGATCGAACCGCGCGATCCGGGCCAGGCCCGAGTCGACCACCGCGGTCACCCCGTCGATGGTCAGGGAGGTCTCGGCCACGTTCGTGGCCACGATGATCTTCCGCGCCGCCTGCCGCGCCACCGCCCGGTCCTGCGCCTCGGGGGACAGTTCCCCGTGCAGGGGCAGCGCCACGCAGCCCCGCAACCCGCGCGCGCCCTCGAGGGCCTGCAGGGTGCGGCTGATCTCGTAGGCGCCGGGCATAAAGACCAGCAGGTCGCCCGGCGTGGCCGCCGCGACCCGCTCGCACTCCCGCGCCGCCGCCTCCCAGACCGGCTCCTGCTCGAAGTTCACCGGCCGCGCCTGGTACTCGATCCGCACCGGGTGGGTGCGCCCCCGCGAGACCAGCGTCTCGCACGGCGCCAGGTACGCGGCGAGGCTCCCGGTGTCGAGGGTCGCCGACATCACGAGGATCCGCAGGTCCGGCCGGACGGAGGCCTGGATCTG
>VHCI01000059.1 GCA_016871775.1 Verrucomicrobiota bacterium
TCGCCAAGGTGGCCACCGAGCTCGCCAAGAAGCGGGGCGCTAACCTGCTGCTGGACAAGGCGGGGCCGACTGCCATCGGGATCTCGAACATCCTTTACTCTGACGCCGCCTATGACCTCACCGATGAAGTCGCCAAGGAGGTGAATAAGGACAAGCCGGCGGGCGCTCCCAGCGCGCCCACCGCTCCGGCCGCCGCCGGCGCCGCGCCCGCCGTTTCGGTCCCGGGCCTATCTCCCAAGAAGTAAGGTCCAGCGGACCAGTTCCCGCACCCCGCCTCCTACAGGCGGGGTTTTTTCTTGCTCCTGCCGAGCTGTCCCGTGCCAGTCTGCCCACGGCGCCGACCCGCCTGCACGACGCGATGAACCTGCATCTCCGCCCGGACGAACTCGCCTTCCTCTGCCAAGCCCAGGCCCGGCGCGGATCCTGCCCGGTCCCGGTGACGGGCATTGCCGCGCTCACTGAGGCGGCTCCGGGGGATCTTTCCTTCCTCGGTAACGCCCGCTACAAGGGCGAAGTCTCGGCGTCCCGGGCCTCCGTGATCCTCGTTCCGCCCGACTACGTTGGTGCCCCACGGCCCGATCAGGAGTTGCTGGTGGTGCCGAACCCTTCGGCGACCTTGGCGTTGATCTGCGCGCGATTGGAGCAGGAATTATGGCCCCGGCCTGCGCCCGGCATTCACCCCTCCGCGGTGGTCGCCGCCGGAGCTCAGGTTGCCACCTCCGCGACGGTGGGCCCGCTGTGCGTTCTGGAGGCCGGTGCGGAGGTAGGAGAGGGCGTCCACCTTCAGGCGCAGGTCTTCGTCGGCCGCTCCGCCCGGGTCGGCGAGGGTTCTTGGCTGGCGCCCGGTGTGGTTGTCACCGCCGAATGCACGGTCGGTCGCCGTGTGCGGCTGCATCCGGGCGTGGTGGTCGGCGCGGATGGGTTCGGTTACGAACTCGTCCAAGGCCGTCACACCAAAGTCCCGCAAATCGGCCGGGTGGAGATCGGGGATGACGTGGAGATCGGTGCGAACACCACTCTCGACCGCGCGCGTTTTGGGGCCACGACTGTCGGGGATGGCACCAAGATCGATAACCTCGTCCAGATCGCCCACAATGTGCGCATCGGGCGCCATTGCATCCTGTGCTCCCAAGTGGGGATCTCCGGCAGTACCGTGATCGAGGACTACGCGGTCTTGGGCGGTCAGGCCGGAATCGCCGGGCACCTCCGCCTCGGCAAGGGGGCCAAGGTCGGCGGTGGGGCTGCGGTCACCACGGACCTGCAGGCCGGGGTATTCGTCAACGGAAGTCCGGCTATTCCGTTGATGCTCGAGCGACGGATCGCGATCCTCAAGCAGCGGTTACCCGACCTATTCCGTCGGGTCGAAACCTTGGAACAGCGACTCGCCCGTGAAAAATAGCTTCCGCCCGCGGCGGCGCCCGCCAACATCTGCAGCGCATGACCGACTCCCGGCTCAAGATCCTCTCGGGTAATTCGAATCGAGCCCTCGCCGAGGAGATCTGCCGCGCCATCGGCAAGCCGCTGGGCGAGGCGACCGTCACAAGCTTCCCGGACGGGGAGACATTCGTCAAAATCAACGAGAACGTCCGCGGCAATGATGTCTTCATCATCCAGTCGACCTGCCCCCCGACCAATCACCACCTGGTCGAGTTGCTGATCATGATCGACGCGGCCCGACGCGCCTCTGCCCAGCGCATCACGGCCGTGCTCCCGTTCTACGGTTATGCTCGCCAGGACCGCAAAGACCAGCCCCGGGTGCCGATCACGGCCAAGCTGGTGGCCAACCTGATCGTGGCCGCTGGCGCGAATCGGATTCTTACGATGGACCTGCACAGCCAGCAGATCCAGGGGTTCTTCGATATTCCGGTCGATCACCTGTACGCCTCCCCGGTCTTCTTCGAATACCTGTCGCGCACGAAGCCCAAGAAATTCGTGGTCTGTTCCCCCGATGTCGGCGGGATGAAGATGGCGGCCGCCTATGCCGATATCCTCGGCGCCGGGCTCGCACTTGTCGCCAAGAAGCGCAAGAGCGCCACGACGGTCGAGGCGATCAATGTGGTCGGGGACGTCGAGGGCTGCGACGTGCTCCTAGTGGACGATATCACGGAGACCGCCGGAACCCTCTGCGCCGCCGCCAAGATCCTCCGCGCTCACGGCGCCAAGCGCATCCGGGCCGCAGTTAGCCACTGCATCCTGAATGAGGTTTCCGTCGAGCGCCTGAAGTCGGGCCTGATTGACGAGGTGATCACGACGAATTCCACCCCGGTCAATACCCTCGGGCTCCCCGTCACCGTCCTCAGTATCGCCAACCTGCTCGGGCAGGCCATCCAGCGGATCAACAGCAACGAGAGCGTCACAGGCCTTTTCCGGGTGAAGGGGTTCTGACCGGGGATTGTCTCCCGCGGGATTGAATGTAGGGTCAGGAGATGCTCGTTCCCGCCTTTCGCCTTCTGGCCGAACTCCTGCTGGCGGCCGCCACCGTGGTTGCCGCCCAACCCAAGGCCCCCTCCGCCGCGTCCATCCGTCCCTCTCCCCCCACGGTCCGTGTCGATGCGTCCCCACTGGAGGCGGGCACGGAGCTGGCTCGCTTAAGGAGTTATGCGGACGTCATTGAGCCCGCCCAGAAAGCGGTGGTCTCGGTTTACTCTACGAGGATCGTCCGGGAGCGGATGGCCATCAACCCGCTTTTCCGGCAATACTTCGGGGATCTGCCGGAGCGTGAGAGCCGCCAGGAAGGTCTGGGCTCTGGGGTCATCGTGTCCCCGGACGGGTTTATCCTGACCAACAATCACGTGATCGAGGGCGCGGATGAGCTGAAGGTCACCTTGGCCGACGATCGCGATTTCTCGGCGCGCGTCGTGGGCACGGATCCGAAGACCGACGTCGCCGTCCTGAAGATCGAGGCGGAGGGACTGCCGGTCCTGACCTTGGCCGACAGCGACCGGGTCCGCGTCGGGGACATCGTCTTCGCCGTCGGCAATCCTTTGGGGGTTGGCCAGACGGTCACGATGGGGATCGTCTCCGCCAAGGGCCGCAGCCGCTTGGGGCTGCTGGAGCGGGTTTCCGGGTACGAGGATTTCATCCAGACGGATGCCGCGATCAATATGGGTAATTCCGGCGGGGCGCTGATCGATGCCCGCGGGCGCCTGATCGGGGTTAATAGCGCCATCATCTCCCCGTCGCGGGGCAATATCGGCATCGGGTTCGCAATTCCGGTGAATCTGGCCCGCTTCATCATGAACAGTCTGGTGGAGACCGGCACGGTGGCGCGCGGCTATCTCGGGGTCACGAGCGACACCCTTACTGCGGAACTGGCCGAACAGCTGGGTCTGGCGCGGGGCTCCCGAGGGGTGATCATCACCGAAATCGACGCCGCAAGCCCCGCCGAGGCCGCCGGCCTGCGCCGGGCGGATGTGATCGTCGCCCTTAACGGCCAGAATGTCCTCACTTGGGAGGATCTCCGTGTCTTGGTGGCGCAGAGCCTGCCGGACTCTAAGGTCAACCTGAAGGTGCTGCGCGACGGCAAAGCTCGCACCGTGGAAGTCGAGCTGGGCCGGGTGATCGACAACCCGGACGAGCTGGTTGCCGGGGTGGAGGCGGCCCCGCTCACTCCGGAGGTGCGCCGGCGGCTTGGGTTGAACGATTCCCGGATCGCCGGCCTGGTGGTCACGCGGGTGGACGAGGATTCCCCGCACCGCGGCCGCCTGGCCGAAGGGATGGTAATCCTCGAGATCAACCGGGCTCCGGTCCCGGATCTGGCGGCTGGCCGGGAACGCATCCGCAGCGGGCGCAACCTTCTCGCGGTCTTCGACGGTCGCGGGATCCGCTACTTGGTAGTGAATGTCAAGTGATGGCCCGCACTCCGGGAGCCCTGTTCAGCTGCCGGGCTTGGTGACGGGGATGCGAGCGAGCGCCTCAGGCACGGCGCCCGCCGGATAAGTCGGGAAACTCAGTTCCAGTAAGGAAACCGGCGGCACCACAAAGCGGGCCTCGCCCGCGCTGCGATCGACCAGCATCGCGATGGCCTGCGCCGCCCCGCCCGCCTGCCGGATGATCTCAAGGCACTCCAAGACGCGGCCCCCGCGGGTCACGACGTCCTCGGCGACGAGCACCTGCTCACCCGGGGTGAGGGTGAAGCCCCGGCGGAGTACTAGGGCATCGTTTTCTTTCTCCGCGAAGATGAACCGCGCCCGGGCCTGCCGCGCGATCTCCTGCCCGATGACTAGGCCGCCCATCGCGGGAGCCAGCACCGTGGTGAACTGGATTCCCTGGGCACGCAGCTTGGCGAGCAGGAACTCGGCTAGGCGCTCGACCGCGTCGAGATGCTGGCATACCTGGGCGCATTGGAAGTAATGGCCGCTATGCAGGCCGGAGCGGAGCACGAAGTGCCCCTGCTGCAGCGCCTTGGTGCGAGTGAAGATCTCGAAGATTTCCTGCTCGTGGGTGTCCATATGGGGGAGGCTGCGGCAGCCGGGCGGAGCGCTTCAATCCGATTCCGGACCAGCGCTCACCAGTGCCCGTTCTCGCCCGGCTCAAGGTCTTGGGCGAAGGCGACCAGAAGCTGTACGCAGCGCTCCACGTCCTCCAAGTCCACGACCTCGCTGGGGGTGTGCATGTAGCGCAGGGGAATGCTCACCAGGCCGGTCGCAACGCCACCTCGGGCCATTTGAATGGCTCGCGCATCAGTACCGGTCGGCCGCGGGTCCGCCTCCACTTGGAAGGGAATGGAGTTTTTGCGCGCCGCGCGCTCCAGCCTCTCGAACACTCGCGGATTGATGTTCGCACCCCGACAGAGGATCGGTCCCTCGCCGAGTTTGGTTTCGCCAAAGCGGCGATTGTCGCAATCCGGATGATCCGTCGCGTGACCGACGTCCACGGCAATGGCTAGGTGGGGGTTAACCGCATAGGCGGAGGTGGTGGCTCCCCGGACCCCGACTTCCTCCTGAGTGGTCGCCACGCTCACGACCCGCGCTTTCAGGCGGTCCTTTTGCCTTGCGAGACGCACCAAGGCCTCACCAACCACGTAGGCCCCGACCTTGTTGTCAAAGGCCCGCGCCGCCCCGACGCTGCCGTTGAACAGTTCTAAGCCGTGATCGTAGGTCGCGACGTCCCCGATGTTAACCCGCGCTTGGGCCTCCGCCTTGGAGCGCACCCCGATGTCGATCCAGATCTCATGCTTCTTCGGCACGCGCTTCCGCTCGTCCTCCTCCATCAAGTGGATGGCGCGCTTGCCGGTCACGCCCCGCACGATCCCCTGCATGGTCTGGATCAGCACCCGGCGGCCGGAGATGACGCTGAGGTCGTGCCCGCCGATGGTATCGAAGTAGAGGTACCCCTCCTTGTTGATGAAGGTAATGATCAGCCCGAGTTCGTCCAGATGGCCTGCGAGCATCAGCACGGGGTCGCCCGCCGGGTTGAGGGTCGCGAGGCGGTTGCCCAGCGGATCTCGAGCATAGGCGTCGGCTGAAGGGCGCACGTGCTCGTCGAACACCGCCTGGGCCTCGGTCTCGTAGCCGGAGGGCGAACGGGCGGCGAGCAGGGCGGCGAGGAAGGGCGGGATGGTATAGGAGGACATTGGGGCGAAAGTTCAGTTGCGTTCAGCGGAGCCTGAAAACGAAACTGTCCCCTCGGAAAGCCAAAATGACCATTTACCCAGCGATTGATATCCGCGGTGGCCGGTGCGTCCGCCTCCTCCAAGGGCGGGCGGATCAGGAGACGGTTTACGCTGAGGATCCCGCCGCGGTCGCGACCGGGTTCCGCCAGGCCGGCAGCATATGGGTCCACGTGGTGGACCTCGATGGCGCCTTTGCCGGCGAGCCGCGCAATGGGACCGCGGTCCGCGCGGTCGTTGCCCAAGGGCTCCGGGTCCAGCTCGGCGGCGGCCTGCGCACGCGGGCGGCCGTGGAACAGGCGCTCGGCCTCGGCGTCGCCCGAGTTGTGATCGGCACCCGTGCGGCCGAAAGCGACGCCTTTGTTGGCGAACTGGTCCAAGCCTTCGGGGAACGGATCGCCGTCGGCATCGACACGAAGAACGGACAAGTGGCGGTTAAGGGCTGGGTAGCCGACTCGGGGCTCAGCGCTCTGGATCTGGCCCGGCGAATGGATGCCCTCGGCGTCCGCACGCTCATCCACACCGATATCGGCACCGATGGGATGCTGACGGGGCCGAATTTAACCGCCCAAGAGGCGATGCTGGCGGCAGGCCGGGCGAATGTGATTGCGAGTGGCGGCGTCAGTCGCCGGGAGGATGTGATCGCCTTAGCGGCCTTGGCCCGCCGCGAACCCCGCCTCGACGGGGTCATCGTCGGAAAGGCCCTCTACGAGGGCCGCGTGGATCTTGCGGACCTTCTGCGCCTCGCTGCCTGAGCCGGCCCGGGGCAGCCCCGGAGCTCTTCGACGATCTCCTCTAGGGGGTAGGTAACAATCTCCGCCAAAGTGGGATGGTACCACGGGGCCTGGAGTAGGTCGACCGCGGAGGCCCGCATTTTCAACGGGCCAGTGAAGGTGTGGATGAGCTCACCGGCGGACGGGCCGACGATCTCCACGCCCAGAAGCCGCCCGCGCCGCGGGTCCGCGAGGACCTTCACGTGGCCGTGGAGGGCCTCCATCAAAATAGATTTGCCGTGATCATTGAACGGGTAGCTAGCCGACAGGTAGGGCCGGCCCGCCGCCTTGAGATCGCGTTCTTGTAGTCCTAAGGTTGCCACCATCGGGTCGGTGAAGACCACGTTCAGCAGCAGGGAGAAGTCCACGGGCTTCAGCCCTTTGACGCCTGCGGCGTGCCGGGCCGCCAATTCCCCCTGTTGAATGGCGATGTGCACGATCTCCGCCGGTCCGCTGCAATCACCCCCCGCGTAAATGTGGGGTTGAGAGGTCTGCTGCCACCGGTTGATCCTCACGCGGCCGCCGGAAAGGACGCGGACGCCCGCCGCCGCGAGATCGAGTCCGGCGGTCTGCGGCTCACGGCCCAAGGCATTCACCAGATGCGGCGTGCGGATCGTGTGGCGCCGGCCTGCGTGCGTGTAGTCCACGCGGAACCCGCGCGGGGTGCGCGCCACCCGTTCGAGCCGGGTATCCGTGATGATCCGCAGGCCTTCCTTCCGCAGGGCCGCCGTCACCGCTTGCACCGCCTCGGGCGAATGGTCGCGGAGCAGTTGCGCGCTCCGCTGGATCACGGTCACCCGAGAACCCAACCGCGCCAGCAACTGCGCCAACTCGCAGGCCACGACGCCCCCTCCCAGCACGACCACCTGAGGAGGGAGGAAATCAAGGTCCAGGACCTCGTCGCTGGTCCAGGCCCGCGCTTCGGCCAGCCCGTCGATGGGCGGTACCGAGACCCGGGAACCGGTGGCGATCAGGAACTGCTTCGCCCGCAGCCGCCGCCCGTTGGACAAGGCGAGCGTGTGCGGATCCAGGAACCGGGCCTGCGCGCGGATCAGGGTGAAGTCCGCCCGGGCCATCGCCTGCTGCCGATAGGTCGCGAACTCGCCGATGATCCGCCGCTTGCGGGCCGCCAGCTTGGGCATATCCGCCGTGGCGAATGGCACCCGCAGGCCAAAGCGGCCAGCGTGGCGCGCGTGATGCAGAACCTCGGCCGCGTAAAGCAGGGTCTTGGAGGGCATGCAGCCCCGCAGGATGCAGAGGCCGCCCAATTCCTTCGCCCCATCGATCAGCGCCGTCCGGCGGCCCAAGGCCGCCGCGACCCGCGCCGCATTGAAGCCGGCGCTGCCGCCGCCGATCACCGCAAAATCAAAGGTCCGCATAAATTGAGCTTAAGCCGCGATCGCCGTCCGCACCGTCGCTGCCTGTGTCGGAGACACGACCCGCGCCGCCACCTCCAGGCCGAAGGCCAGAGCCGTACCGGCCCCGCGCGAGGTGATGAGTCGCCCATCAACTACGACGGCCTCACCCAACTCGGCCCGCGGCAGCTCCCCAGCCACAGAGGGATGCGCCGTGTGCCGGCGCCCGTTCAGTACGCCTGCGTCCAGCAATACCGTCGGCGCCGCGCAAATCGCCGCCAGCCACCCGCCGGCGGCGTCCTGGTCCCGCACCCACGCCAGCAGGGCCACGTGGCGTCGCAGGAGGGCCACCGCCGGGCCTCCCGGCAGCAGCACACAGTCGTAGGTGACTTTACCAAGGGCATCCCAGCGGGTATCCGCGACCAAGGTGAGTCCGTTACGCCCACGCACGGCCAGCTTCGCTTCCAGAGCGGCAAGGGTCACCTCGGCCCCGGCCCGGCGCAGAACGTCCACCGGGGCCACCACCTCCAATTCCTCAAAGCCGGGTGCGAGGGGCACCAGGACCTTGGGCGGGAGGACAGGGGAGGCGAGGGACATCGCGGGAACGTTTCGCCGCGGCCGCAGCGGGACAAGGCGAAACGCGGTAACGATTAGCCTCGCGCGGGCGGCACGAGTCGCTGCGATGCAGGAATGGACGCGGAGTCAGGTGGCGGCGTTTTCATCGTCGGGTGCGGCTACGTCGGTCAGGCGGTGGCGCTCCGGTTGCGTGCTTGCGGGGTGAGGGTCACGGCGCTCACCCGCAATCCGGACACTGCTGCGGCGCTGGAGACTGCGGGGATTTCGACGATGATCGCAGAATTGTCCGGGGAAGCGTGGCATTCCCGGGTGCCAGATGGGATCGCTGCGGTGGTCAATTGCGTGAGCGCCGGAGGGGGCGGGCTGGAAGGTTACCGGTGCAGCTACGTCGAGGGGATGCAATCGCTGCTGCGCTGGGCGCGCACGCGCACGGGGATTCGCACCGTGGTCTACACGGGCAGCACCTCCGTCTATCCTTTATCCGGGGGCGCGGAGATCGACGAGACCGCCCCGGTGGGTGGCGGGGAACGCGCACAGTTCCTGCTGCAGGCGGAGCGTCTCCTCTTAGCGGAGCCGGGGACTTTTCGGGCCTTTGTCCTGCGGCTGGCGGGAATCTATGGACCCGATCGCGATCATCTGGCGCGCCAAGTCCGTACCGGCGCGATTTCCGGGCGCCCGGAGGTGCACCTGAACCTGATCCACCGCGACGACGCCGCGGCGGGCGTGGTGGCCGCGCTGCGGGCGCCGCCCGGGATTCCGGGCGGCATCTATAATCTAGCCGACGACGGCGCGGCAACGCGCGGCGAGGTTGTGGCGTGGCTGGCGTCTCGGCTCGGCGTGCCGCCGCCGGTCTTCACCGGCGAGGAGGGGCCCCGCCGCGAGGGGCCGGCGCCGGACCGCGTCATCCAGAGCCGTCGCGCCCGGGAACTGCTGGGCTGGCGGCCGCAGTACCCAGACTTCCGCGCGGGCTACGCCGGTTTTGTATCGCCTTGAGCGGATCGCCCGGGTCACTTCCGGGGACAATCTTACTCTTCCCATGGCTGGACTTGGCAAACTCGTGAAGCAGGCGGAGAAAATGAAGCGCGGCATCGAGGCGCTGCAGGCCCAGCTGGACGCGAAAGAAATCGACGTTTCGAGCGGCGGTGGGGCCGTTAGGATCAAGGTCACTGGCAGCGGCCGCTTTGTCGCCCTGACGCTCGATCCGGAGTTCCTCAAGGAGGATGCCAAGCTGGTGGGCGACACGGTGTTGTCCGCCGTGCAGGATGCAGCGAAGCAGGCGAAGGACTATCACGAGTCCGAGATGCAGAAGGTCACCGGCTCCTTCCAGATGCCGGGATTGTTTTAAGTTGTCCGAGTTCGGCTCCAGTTCCCTGCGGCGATGAGTTCGGCCTTCGAACGCCTCCAACAGCAGCTGAAGCAGTTGCCCGGCTTGGGCTATCGGTCGGCCGAGCGGATCGCGCTGCATCTTCTGGTAGAGAAGCCGGCACGCCTGCCGGATTTGGTGGCGGCGCTGGAAGCCGCGGCGGCAGCCGTGCGTCGATGCGAGAGGTGCGGCAACGTGGCCGAGGGCTCGTCCTGCGCGATCTGCGCGGACGAGCGCCGCGAAGCCGGCGTGGTCTGCGTGGTGGAACATGTGCCCGACCTGGTGGCGATCGAGCGGAGCGGAGCATTCCGGGGCCGTTACCATGTGCTGCACGGCAAGCTCTCCCCCATTCAGGGCGTCGGCCCAGAACAGCTGCACCTCGTGCCCCTACTCGATCGGGTGCGTTCGGGCGAGGTCACAGAGCTCATTTTAGCGTTGCCGAATGACGTCGAAGGCGAGGCGACCTGCCATTACCTGATCGAACACCTGCCAGCCGACCGGGAGGTGCGGACCTCACGGATCGGATTTGGCCTGCCCAGTGGGGGCGGGGTGCTTTACGCGGATGCGGTGACCCTGCGGAGCGCTCTTGAGGGGCGGAAGGGATATCGGTAATCCAGCGCTGGAGCGGATTTGCGCTTGCTCCAAATCCGTGCGCACCTACTGCTCTCAGCAACCTCGCGGGCGTAGTATATCGGCTATTATGTGGGCTTCCCAAGCCTGAGAGGCGGGTTCGACTCCCGCCGCCCGCACCAGTTTTCATCCGCAAGCGTTTCTTTATTCCCCAAATTTAATTTTAAAGAAACTCGCTCCCTTCTCGTTGCGTCCGCGTCCGCCACCGGCCTCGCCTTCGCGGGTACGGAAGGGAGCGAGTACGGGAAGAGCCGGGCCGCAGCGGGCGAGGATGTTTAGAACTGCGCCCCGGGCGGTGGCTCTGGCTAGATCGCCAGCCCCGCCAAGCAGAAAGGGACCAGTTCCAGGTTTTCCCAAGCGCCCGCCCGAGAGGTGGCTGGTTTTACAGAACGTGACGCCGGGCGAGCGCCATACCCGAAAGTCTTGGATCTGGCCTGCATAGAAGGCGCATCGGACGGACCCAGAGGCGCGTCGCCGGCACGAGCTGCACGGCCCTTGCCGCCGCGCAGGCCAATGCCGCGAACGGCGGGAAGAACGGCGGAGCCTGAGTGACCCGAAATAGCGGCCCGAAACGCGGGCCCCCGCGCGCGCACCAGCTCAAAGACCAGCCGGGATCCGTTCGGCCTGCAGGCTGCCCCAGCGCGCGAGCACGCGCCGATGCAGGTCCGCCGGGGCCAATCCATGCGCGGCGCGGAGCACCTCCGCGTTGGAGCCGTGTTCGACGAAGCGATCCGGCCACCCCAGCCGCTCCAACGCGCAAGGGCAGTCGCCCTCCTGCACCACCTCCAGTACCGCGCTGCCAAAGCCGCCGGCAAGCACGTGGTCCTCCAGAGTGACGAGCAGGGGAATGCAGGCCGCGTGGCTCAGCAGCAGGGTCCGGTCGAGTGGCTTCACGAAGCGAGCGTTCACCACGCCCACGGAGAGGTTTTCTTCCTTGCCCAAGCGGTCCGCGAGAGCGAGGGCGTCCGTGACCATCGAGCCCAGGGCCCAGATCATGATGTTGGAGCCCTCGCGCAGGACCTCGGCCTGGCCAACCGGCAGCAACGAGGGTGTCGCCTTGATCGGCCGGCCAGTCGCCGCACCTCGGGGGTACCGGAGGCACGACGGGCCCGGCAAGTGGAGCCCCGTGTGCAGCATATCGACGAGCTCATCCTCGTCTTTCGGCTGCATCACCGTCAGATTCGGGATGCACCGCAGGTAGGAAAGATCGAACAGGCCGTGATGCGTGGGGCCGTCCGCCGGGGATAGCCCGGCCCGGTCTATGCAGAAAGTGACCGGCAGGTTCTGCAGAGCGACGTCGTGGATCACCTGATCGTAGGCGCGCTGAAGGAAAGTCGAATAGATCGCGCATACCGGGCGGATACCCTTGGTCGCGAGGCCAGCCGCGAACAGCACCGCGTGCTCCTCCGCAATACCCACATCGAAGAATTGACCGGGAAGGGCGTTCGCCAATTGCGACAAGCCGGTGCCGCTGGGCATCGCCGCGGTGATCCCCACGATGTTCCTGTCTGCCTGCGCGAAACGCGTCAGGGCCTGACCGAGCACGTCCTGGTAGCTCGGCGGGGCACCTGCGCTTCCCTTGCGGCCTTCGCCGGTGAGGGGATCGAAGGGCGACGCCCCGTGGAAACGCTCCGGATGCTCTACCGCTGCGGGCAGGCCTCGACCCTTCTTGGTTAAAACGTGCACCAATACCGGCACGTCGCAGTGCTTGGCGAACTCTAGGTTCTTGGTTAAAATCTTGGTATCGTGGCCATCCACCGGGCCTAGGTATCGTAAGCCGAACTTCTCGAACAGCGAGGACTCCACGAAAAAGTCCTTCGTCTCCCTTTTCCACTTGGTGTAGACCCGGTTCAGCTCCACTCCCGCCGGGAAGCTCTTGAAGAAAGCCTCTAGGTCGTGGTGGATGCGGTTGTAGGTGGGGTTCGTGCTGAGGCGGTTCAGGTAGCGGGAGATCGCGCCGACGTTGCGAGCGATGGACCATTCGTTGTCGTTGAGGATGACAATCAGCCGTTGGGTGGCGTTGACCACGTTGTTGAGCGCCTCGAGCGTCACCCCGCAGGTAAAGGCGGCATCGCCGCATACGGCCACGACGTGCTCCGAGCTGCCGCGCAGGTCGCGGGCGGTCGCCATCCCGAGGGCCGCAGAGAGGGCGGTGCCCGCGTGTCCTGCCCCGAAGGCGTCGTGGGGGCTCTCGCCTCGCGTGAGAAAGCCGCTGGCCCCTCCGCTCTGACGGAGATTCCGGAAGAATTCCCCGCCGCGGCCGGTCAGCAACTTGTGGACGTAACCCTGGTGGGCGACATCGAAGACAAAGGAATCCCGCGGACTATCGAATACCCGGTGCAGCGCGATGGTGAGCTCGACCACCCCTAAATTAGGCCCGATGTGGCCGCCGTTGCGGGCGGTCACGGCAATGAGTTCTTCGCGGATCTCCTGCGCCAACTGCGGCAGTTGCGCGGGGGTGAGGGCCTTGACGTCGTCAGGGCCGAGGATCGCGTCGAGCAGGCGGGGGCCCGCGGGCGCGGGGGAGGCGTCGGTGCGTTGTGGCATCGGCTCAGGCCTCCCGGCCGGTTTCCAGGCGCTCGGTCACGATGGTCCCGTCCTTCTGACGTCGAAGCTGTTCGATTCGGAGCTCGGCCTCTTGGAGCCGTCCCTCGCACACCTTAAGCAATTGCGTACCCAGCTCGAAACGGGCGATCAGGTCGGCGAGCGGGACATCGCCCGCCTCCATCGATTCCACGATGGCCTCGAGCCGGGTGAGGGCCTCCTCAAACGAAGGTTGGACGGAAGAATCTTCCACGTCGTTAAAATGGAGCCGCGCCGCAGCATTTCAAATCATCTTTCGGCTCGCGGCTTCCGCGCAATCGCATCTCGTGGTTAGATGGTTTCTGTCCTTTGGATCGCCCTCGGCCTGCTGACCCTTCGCCTCGCCGCCTCCCTCGTCCTGTCCGCTCTGAATCGCGTGGAGGTGCGCCGGAATGCCGCGAGCGCGCCGCCCGCCGTTGCGGCAATGATGGACGCGGCCACGTATCGCCGGGCGGTGGATTACACGCTGGCCCGCTCCCGCTTCGGCGTGCTGGCGGAGGTTTTTGACACCTTGGTGCTGGCCCTCGCCCTCCTCAGCGGGATTTTGCCGCTGCTCTTCAATGAGACGGCCGCCTGGGGTGGTCCTGATTCCATCTGGAACCAGGCCCTCTTTGTCCTGCTGGGGAGCGTGCTCCTCGCGATCCCCTCGCTGCCGTTCGAGTGGTGGGAGCAGTTCCGGCTGGAGCAGCAGTTCGGCTTCAATCAGTCGACCCCGCAATTGTGGGTCACCGACAAATTGAAGGGCATCGCGCTGATCTTCCTGCTGGGTTTCCCGCTGCTGTGGGCGCTGCTCTCGCTGGTGCGCTGGGTTGGTGCAGCATGGTGGCTCTGGGGCTTCACCCTACTCTTCGGGTTCCAACTGCTGATGCTCATTCTTTATCCCAAGCTTATTCTGCCTCTTTTCAACAAGCTCACCCCCTTGCCGGAGGGGGCGTTGCGAGAGCGCCTCCTGGCGCTGGGCGACCGCACCGGCTTCCGCGCGCGGGCGATCGAGGTCATCGACGGCTCCAAGCGCTCCGGGCACTCGAATGCGTACTTCACGGGCTTCGGCCGCTTCCGGCGGATCGTGCTTTTCGACACCCTCGTGGCCCAACTGACGGCGGATGAGCTCGAAGCCGTGCTCGCCCACGAGATCGGGCACTACCGTCGTGGCCACATTCCCAAGCTAGTCGCTCTCTCGGCGCTGATGATGCTGTCGGCCTTTGCAGCGATCGCCTGGTTGACCAATAGCTCGTGGTTCAATCCCGCCTTCGGGTTCCCGCCCGCCCAGCTCGCGCCCTCGTTCCTGCTCTTCGGGCTGCTCAGCAGCGCCGTCACCTTCTGGTTCTCGCCGATCAGCAATCTGCTCTCTCGCCGCCACGAGTACGAGGCGGACGCCTTTGCCCGGGAGGCGGTCGGGGGACCGGCGCCGATGATCGCCGCGCTTCGTAAGCTGGCGCAGAAGAACCTCACCAATCTCACCCCTCACCCTTGGTACAGCGGGTTTCACTATTCGCATCCCACGCTTGTGGAACGGGAGCGGGCGCTGCTCGCCGCGCCTGCCCCAGGGTGATCCCAAGATCAGCTCCCAGCCGCGGTCGCGGCCTGAAGGCTGGGACGCTCCTGCTATTCTTGGTGGCGGGCCGTTTGGCCGGGGAACCTCTTCGGATCGCTACTTGGAACGTCGGGAACTACGGTCCGACCGGGCGCGTGACAAGCGCTGGCTACCGCTCGGATTACCCTAAGCCAGAGGCCGAAAAGGCTGCTTTACGGGCCACTTTACACCGCCTCGACGCCGATGTGCTGGCGCTGCAGGAAATGGGACCGCCCGCTTATCTGGAGGAACTGGCGCGCGACCTCGCGCGGGAGGGTCTTCATTACCCGCACCGCGCCATCGCCGCGGACGGCGAGCCTCGGCGCAACGCCCTCCTGTCACGACGTCCGCTTCACGCGGTGCAAACGCACCGTGACTTGGAGTTTCCCTATCTGGGCCAGACCGCCCGCTTGCGCCGGGGCTTGCTGGAAGCGTCGCTCGCCACGCCGGAGGGCGACCTCACTTTGATCGTCCTGCACTTGAAGAGTCCCTTGTCTGACGACCCCCGCGATCCCCGGGCGGACGCGCTCCGACGGGCGGAGGCCGGGGCGGTGCGGGACCGCCTGCGCGAGCGCTTTCCCGATTCCCGCGGGGCCCGTTTCCTGCTCCTGGGCGACTGCAACGAAGTGCCGAATGGCCCCGCCGTGCAAACGCTCCGTCGGCGCGGCCGCACCGAGATGCTCCGCCTCGCGCCGGCCGCCGATGACCGGGGCGACTCGTGGACGCACCACCACCGCCGAGGGGAGACCTATGCGCGGGTCGATCTGTTTCTGTACTCGCCTGCCTTGGCGCCGTGGATCGCGGGGCCGGGCGTGATTCTGGACGGATCGGACGTGCGTCAGGCCAGCGACCACCGTCCGGTGGTCATTGAGTTGGCGCCGCGGCCAATCAGCGGGGGCTAACCGTCACGGGCACCGTCACCTCGCCGGAGCCGTAGCCCTTGAGGTACAGCTTGCCGGAGCCCGGCTTGCCGCCCTCGACGTTCACGTTCACCTGCGTCTGCCCCTGCGGCACGATCACCTCGGGCATAATCACGCTCTCGGGCACGTCGGTAGCGACGTCCAGCAGGGTGCCGCCGACCGGGGCGGGATTGGGCAGGGCGAAGCTGAGGTTGGCGCGCTCGCCGGTGCGGAGGGTGAGGACGGACGGGGAAACTGTGATGCTGCTCGGGTCGATCCGGAAGGTGCCCACGGGCGAGGTCCCGGCGACGCTGGACACGGCTACCTGGTAGTTGCGATTAGCCTCCAGGGCCGGGACGAAGAAACTGATGGAGTTGGGCGACTCGAAGGCGGTCCGAGCGGGAGATCCATTGAACTGGATCACGTCCTGCGGGGTGAACCCGCGGCCGACCACGCTGATCCGGGCCCCGACTGGGCCGCGGTTGACCTCCAGCGACAGCACGTAGCGGCGCACGATTTGCACCGTCTCGACTTGGGTGTAGGCCTCGCGGGGGGTGAGGACGCCATTGCCCTCCACATTGTAGGTCACGAGAAAATAGTAGGCCAGACGGTCGCGGCCGGCGGGCAGTTGGTACTCGAACTCGTGCAGTCCGCCGCCAAGCGGGCTGAGCTTCATCTCGAAGCTCTTCCCGTCGACCACGATGTTCGGCGTCAACCCGACCACGGTACCGGTGCGCTTCGCGATGCGGAGACTGAAGGTGTAGATCTGCGATGGGTTCTCCGCCATCGACTTGGGCGTGAGGTCCGTCAGCGTCACCGCATCGCACCCGCTGAGGAGCGCAAGGCCGGCGGCGCAGGCCAGCCAAGCGAGGACTTTGGTCGCGACGGGACGGACAAGGGAGTGCATTTTTTCCTATGAGTGGTGGGAAGAGCTGGCTTCAATGGCAAGCCATGAACGGGTCGATGACAGTTTCGGAGCGGTCCGGGTTCCCCGCCGTCACTTGGCCCTCGCCGGAGCAATCCACGGGGCTCTACGTGCACGTCCCGTTCTGCGCCTCCACCTGCGACTTCTGCGCTTTCTATCAGGAACAGCCAGAGGCGGGGCAGATCCGGCGCTACCTGGCGGGCGTGGCCCGGGAGGCGGCGCTGGTGCCCACGCCGGCCCGCATCGATACCGTCTTCATCGGCGGGGGCACCCCCGGATTATTGGCTCCCCGCGATCTCGCCCGGTTGCTGGAGGTCATCCGCGCCCGGTGCGGCGGCTCCCCCAGGGAATGGAGTATCGAACTCGCGCCGGGGTCGGTGAGCCCCGAACGGCTCGCGGTCTTGCGGGAGGGCGGGGTAACGCGGATTTCTCTCGGGGTCCAGAGCTTCCAGCCGGCCTTGCTGGAGGCCTTGGGTCGCCGGCATTCGCTCGCTCAGATCGAACGGGCCTGGGAACGCATCCACGGCGCGGGTTTCGCGAGCGTGAACCTGGACCTGATGTTCGCCTTGCCCGGCCAGACGGCTGAGGAGTGGGCGGCGGACGTGCGCCGCGCGGTCGAGCTTGGCCCCGACCATCTTTCGACCTATTGCCTGACCTTCGAGGAGGACACGCGCCTGTGGCTGAAGCTGTCGCAGGGCCGGGTGCGGCTGGATGCGGAGTTCGAGGCGCGACTGTATGAGGTCACCTGGGCCCAGCTGGCGGCCGCGGGCTACGCCCAGTACGAGGTGTCCAACTTCGCCCGTCCCGGCCACGCCTGCGCCCATAACATGTCTACCTGGCGAATGGGCCAGTGGATTGGTCTCGGCCCCTCGGCCGCTTCCCAACAGGGCGATTGGCGCGGCAGTAACATCGCCGATTTGGAGGCGTGGCTGACCGCGATTGAACGAGGGGAGCGCCTGACCGGTGAACGCACCCGGCTTACGCCGGCGCTGTTGGCCGAGGATGCTGTCATTTTCGGGCTCCGGATGAATGCCGGGGTGAATCTCGCCCCGTGGCGCCGCCGAGTCCCCGAGTTGCCGTGGTTGGCGCTCGACGCGGAGCTGGCGACCTTGGAGGCTGAAGGGATGTTGCAGCGGTCCGCCGACACGCTTCGCCTCACGCCCCGGGGACGACTGCTGGCGGACGCCTTGGCCGTGCGGATCATCGCCGCGCTTGAAACTGGAGTCCCTGCCTAATGCTGCGAACCGGGCTGCTTTTCGTCTCCTTGGCGCTTGCGCTCGGGGGCTGCGCCTCGACCCAGCCGCTGCCTGCCGCAGCCCGGCTTACGGCGCGTTTCCACTTGGAAAATCAGCAGGGTCAGGGAGTGCCCGCGACGCTGCCGCGCAGCGGTCTCAACCTCGGGCTGAATCCCCAGCCCGTCGTGACCGAAGGGGACATCATCAACGTCGAATTGGTGCAGGTGGAGCTGGGCCGTTGCCTAATGTTCCAGGTTTCGCCGTCCGCCGCCCGCGACCTGTACCGGATGACCGGTTCGAATCAGGGCCGCCGGCTCGTGCTTTTCCTCGATGGGGTCGCCAGCGGCGTGCGCCGGATCGATGGTCCCATCGCGGACGGGATCCTCTACTGTTTCGTGGAGGTGGACGACGAGGCTCTGCCCGGGCTGGTGGAGAAGCTGCGGCGCACCACCGAATTCCTGCAGCGGGAACTGCGGAGGAAGGGATGAGGCGAAGGGTCTTTTTGGGCGGGCTTTCGGCCTGGACGTGCGCGCCTGGCGCCTCCGCGCCAACCCGGCCGGGCTTTGAACTGGTCTGGCCCACACCCCACCGGGGTTGGGGCGAACGCCGGCCCGTTTCCGAATGGCTCCAGCATGCAGGATCCGGCGATCCCGCATCCGGCGGATTCGGCGGGGTGCGGAGCGGGGGCAGTCGTTTTCACGAGGGGATCGACATCCAGCCGGTGGGACGTGACCGGCAGGGTAATCCCACTGATCCGGTCTTCGCCGCGATGGAGGGCGTCGTGCGTCACGTCAGCGGGACCGCCGGGAACAGCGGGTACGGCCGCTACGTGGTGCTGGAGCACCCGGCGCGGCAGCCCGCCGTTTACACTCTGTATGCCCACCTCGCGCGGATCGCCCCCGAGGTGCTTCTAGGTGCCGCGGTGCGAGCCGGGCAGGCGCTGGGTGTGATGGGGCACAGCTCTGGCGGCTATCGCATCCCTCTGGCGCGGGCCCATCTGCATTTTGAGATCGGGGTGGCGGTGACGCGGGACTTTGACGGCTGGTATCTCCGGCGCCGGCTTGGCGGACGGAATGAGCACGGGATGTGGAACGGGATGAACCTGCTCGGGGTGGATCCGGTGCGGTTCTTCGATGCGTGGCGGGAAGGCGCGGTGACCGAGCCGCGCGACTTCCTGGCTAGCCTACCCACCGCGGTGCGCTTCCGCTTGGCCTCGTTCCGCCGACCCGATTTCGTCGAACGTTACCCGGCTCTAGTCCGTCAGCCGCTACCCCTAGGGCCCGTCGCCGGCTGGGAAATCCGGTGCCATTGGACCGGGTTGCCCTTTGCCTGGACCCCGCTGACCGCCGCGGAGACCGCAGGTCTGCCGGTGAACCAAGTTTCCTTCCTGGAAGTCGATCCCGCGATTGGCCGCCAACAGCGCAGTCGCATCCTTGCGGTGCCGTGGCGCGGCGGCTGGAAGACGGGCAAGGATCTCGAGACTGTGCTGCAACAGCTCTTCGCCTGGGGCTGACGCCGGCGCCGCTGTCACCTGGCCTTTTTGCCGCTGGGGGCGGACAGTGAGGGGCGCGCCTCGGGGTGACGCGCGAGGATCGCGCGCAGCTTGGCCACAACCTCCGGCTGTGCCGCCGCGAGATTACGCCGCTCCGCTGGATCGGCCGCGTAATCGTACAGTTCAAGCTCCGCCGTCTCCGGCGCGGCGCCCGGGCGCTTCCATTCCACCAGCCGGTGTTGCTCGGTGCGGATCGCGCGGCCCATCCGTCCCTCGCGAGGATAGCAATGATAGGCGTGGTCGCGGACGCGCGCGACCGGATCCCGCAGCACCGGGACCAGGCTCACTCCGTCGATCGGCTGGGGTCCGACCGGCCGGGGCAGGCCCGCTAGCTCCGCGAGCGTAGGGAAGATGTCCACCGTCTCCGCTGGCTGTCGCGAGGAGGTCCCTGGCCGGGCCACCCCAGGAGCCACAATGACGAGCGGAATGCGGTTCGCCTGCTCGTAATTGGTGTGCTTCGTCCAGTACCCGTGGTCGCCGAGGTGCCAGCCGTGGTCACCCCAGAGGACGATCAGCGTGTTGAGGGCCAAATCCAGCCGGTCGAGTTCCGCGAGCACGCGCCCGATCTGGGCATCCACGTAGCTTACGCATGCATAGTAGGCGTGGATCAGGGTCCGTTGCAGCGCTTCATCGCGGAGATGGTCCACCTCAAGTGGACTGTAGTTGACAATCTCTCCCCCGACCTTGCCCGCATAGGCGGGGGCCCCTTCTGGATCAGCGGTGAAGTCCGGCAATGGCAATCGCGCCGGATCGTGGAGGTCCCAGTAGCGGGAGGGAGCGGTGAAAGGCAGGTGCGGCTTCACGAAGCCGAGGGCCAGGAAGAAGGGCGTGTCCTTCCGGCCCGCGGCGGCCTGGAGGCGCCGGATGCCCTCGTCGGCGATCCGTCCATCGGCGTAGGCTAAATCGGGGACGTCGAGCCGTTCCCAAGCGGCGCCGCGGGGCAGCGCGCGGATCTCCCCGAGGCGTTGGTTGGTGAAGTAGGCCTCCTCGCGGGTTAGTCGGCCATTGGCCGAATTCGCCGGGTCGAGGTACTCTACCACCTTCTCCACCACGGTGGGCACGCTCCACGAGGCGTCATCGTCGCGGTTGCCGTGGCCGGTGTGCAGGATCTTGCCTACCGCCTCCGCGCGCCAACCGTGCCGGATGAAGTGCTGGGTAAGGGTGACGGCGCCCGGCACCGCTTGGCGGAAGTTCTGCGCCAAGCCGTAGATACCGAGCGAGGTCGAACGGGAACCGAGCAGCAGGTTGTTGCGTGAGGGGGAACATACGGACTGATTGCAGAAGGCCAGATCGAAGCGCATCCCGCGGCCGGCAAGACGGTCGAGGTGCGGCGTCTGCGCCCATGGGTCACCGTAGGCGCCGAGATTCGGCTTCAGGTCGTCTACGCACAACAGCAGGACATTCGGCCGCGTGCCGGCGAAGGCGCTCACGCCCAGAAGCAAAGGTAGCAGGAGCAGATGAGGGTCGGGTAACTTCATCCGGGATAGACCAGCAGGCGCGAGCCCCGGCTGGCAACGCCATTGCCCAGCGGGGCGCCGGTTCCGGCTCGCCTCGGCGCCGCCGCTCCGCGCACGCTGCGCAATCGCCTATGA
>VHCI01000060.1 GCA_016871775.1 Verrucomicrobiota bacterium
GTACTTGGTGCTCGCGGCGCCATTAACGAGGTCGCACTCGTAGCGATTGAGGCGCAGCACGAGCTTCGAATCGAGCAGGTTGAGGGTTACGCCATACTCGCGCGTGCGGCCGGAGGGCGACGGGAGCTGGGCGCCCGCAAAATCATTCGCGGTCGCGCCAAGGCTGAAGTTCTCGGACTCGCCGTAGTAGGCGTTGAGCCTCGCGGCGAGCGGGAGCGGCCGCCAGCGGTCGGGCCACTTGCCCACCACTGACCACGACGCGGTGCGAAAACGGTCGTCGATGCGATTGAGCACCGCGGCGGGCGTGTTGATCGAGCTGCGGTCGGCCAGCAGATCCGGCCCAGGGAGCGCCTGGCGGATCTCGGAGACCACGTCGTCCTGGCGCCACCCGTAAAGGCCGATCAGGAGGTTGCGGAGCAGGGAGACGTTCCACGTCGCCGCGCGGGTGTCGACCCGCTGGGAGTTGCGGCCAAGACCCTCCAGCTCGGCCGCAGTGCGCAGGGAAACGGTCTCGTATGCAGCACTGGCCGGATTGAAGGAGCGCAGGTCCACGGTACGGCCAGGATCCCAGAGGCGCTGGGAGGTGAGCGGGACGAGCCGCACCTCGCCCTCCGTCCGGGCGCCCAGGACCGAGTCCCCGAGGTACACGATGTTGTTCACCTTGCGCCGGCTGGAGCCAAGCGGATCGGCGGCGCTGAAGACAAAGCCGCCCGCGGCATTCTGGTAGTACTGGCCCCAGTTCCGGGACTCCTGCCGCTGATCGTAAGCGCTGCCCATCGCAGTGAGCGTGTGCCGCCCCAGCCACCCCGCGAAGGGCGAGGTCGGCCAGTGGCGCCGCGGATCCAGCTTGGCAAACGCCGTCGCGCGGAAGGCCTCGCGCTCGTCTCGCAGGGCGCCCACCCCGACGCGATCCATGAGGAAGGGCCGCCCGAGGTTGGGGTTCGGCTGGCCAAGGTAGTCCTGCATCAAGTCCACGAAGATGCCAGAATAGTTCTGAAACGGGACGTAGGCGCTGCGCCGGTATTCCTGCCGGTCGTAGGCGAGCTCAAGCCCGGCCTGGCCGTCAAGGAGGGTCTGTTCGAACACCACATTCTGGTGCGTCCACTTATCGTGCTGGAAAGCGGCCCCGCCCGAGAGCATGTTCCGGGTGAAATCCAGCATCGCGAGGCTAGTGAGCGAAACCGGGATCTGGACCGGGTTGGTGCGCCACGGCTGCTCGGGCACGAGGTAGTTGTAGGCCGGGGCCACCCCGATGCCATCGGGGTTCATCGCGGGGAGCGGGTTGTTGATGGCAGTGATGTTGGACTCGATCGCGCCCCCGCCGCCCACCGCGCCCCCAGGCGCGACAGACCCTGGGAGGTAGACGGCGGCGATCTGCCGCGACATGTTCGGATGGAAGAGCATCCGCGGATTCGCCACGTTGTTGTCGTGGTAGATTACCGCGTTACGCAGGATCGCCAGTTTCATGTCGTTCGGGATGGCGGGAGTCGTCAGGTAGGCGTTGGAGGTCCCGGCCGGGCGCCACGACTGAGCGACCGGGCTGTAGATCAGCGAATAATCGCCGGGCACGCTGAGGTTGGCGCCGGGGGTGGCGGCGATCACGGCCCGCATCCGCTGAACCATCAGGGGCTGGTTCGCGAGCCAGCTCGCGATGGTGCTGGCGGGCGGAATCGTGTTTGGCCGGTTCGCGCGGCGGCCGCCGCTCTCGACAAAGCCCCGCGCGGTCGCGCCCGCCCAGGGGCGCCAGGTGACAGTGCCGGACTGCCGATGATCGTCGTCGAACGCGGGCCGCTGGTAGAAGCGCCGGTCATCGCGCACCGCGGACACGCGCACCGCGAGGCGCCGCGGGATCAGCACGCGGTTGAGGTCGGCCTCCGTACGGACGGAGCCCTCGCTATCCACCTCGACCCGGGCCGCGTGGGCGTCGCGAAACCGCGCCGTGGCCAGCTGGGAATTGATGATGCCGGCGGGGCTCCCGAGCCCAAAGAGAATCGCGTTCGCGCCGCGATTGATCTCGGTAAGCTCCGTATTGAAGCGGTCGGGCGGGATCAGGCTGAGGCAGTAGTTTCGGGTGAGGTCCGCTCCGGCGATGCCCCGCACCCGCTGCGAGCCCTGCGGATTGACCCGGGAGGACTGGTCGCCGGTCGAGGTCGTCCCGACGTTGAAGTCGCTAAAGTTCCCGTTGATGCCGCTCGCCTCGGTCGAGGTCGTGAAAAGAAGCAGCTGGTTTAGGTTCGACGCCCCCACGTCCCGCATGAACTCGGGAGTGACGATCTGCACCGACGCGGCAATCTCGTCCACGTTCATCCGCAGGCGCGAGCCGGCGAGGGTCTGGGAGGCGTAGTAGCCCTGAAAGGCCTCGGCGGACACTTGGAATGGCGACAGTTCCACGACCTCGTCGCGGGCGGGCGGCGCCGCGGCGGCGGGAACGAGGCTCTGGGCCAGGAGCGGCGAAGCAGCCAGGAGGTAAAGGGCCAAGACGGGGCGGAGGTGCATGCGGAGGGAGCGGGCAAAATGGGGTGGACCGATGAACGCTCCAGATAGAAGCCCCTCGGGGGCGTGGCAACCCCAGAGCACGGCCTGGAGCCTGCCCCCAGTCGATTCGATCCGGCTGGGCCGCGGAGCCTACAGCGTCAGGTGCTCGACGATCGAGAGGCCGTGGCCCTCGATCGCGATCGGCTTTCGCCCCGAGGCGGCCAGCAGCCGGATCTGCCGCAGCCCCAGCCCGTGGAGGATCTGCGCGCCGATGCCATATTCACGCAGCATCGTACGGGCGGAGGGCGGGGCCGCCTCGCCCCGGATCGTTTCGCACAGCTGCGCGCCCTCGTTGGCCCGCGAGAGGATGAGCAGCACCCCGGACCCGTGACGCGCGATGCGCTCCAACGCCGCGGGGATGCCCGCACGGCCGGGCTCCGCCTCTCCCTGCAACAGATCCTGCAGCACGTTTTCCCGGTGCACCCGCACCAACGTCGGACCGGGCCCCAGCGCGCCCTTGACCAGCGCGAAGTGATGCCGCCCGTCGAGCTCGCTGCGGAAGACGTGCACCGCGAAGGGGCCAAATCGCGTCGCGATCTCGTGGCGTCCGATCTCCTGCACGTGCTTCTCGCGCGCCGTGCGGTACTCGATCAGCTGCTCGATCGAAGTCATCTTCAGCCCGAACCGGCGCTTGAACTCGATCAGCTGCGGCAGCCGCTGCACCGTGCCGTCATCGTTGACCAGCTCGCACAGCACGCCCGCCGGCGGCAGCCCGGCCAGCACCGCGAGGTCCACCGCCGCCTCGGTATGGCCGGCACGCTGCAAAACTCCGCCCGGCCGCGCCCGCAGGGGGAAGACGTGCCCGGGTTGCACCAACTGCTCCGGCGTGGTGGCCGGGGCCGCGAGGAGGCAGATCGTCGTCGTTCGGTCGGCGGCGCTGATCCCCGTCCCGATGCCCTGCGCGGCGTCGACGCTCACCGTGAAGTCGGTGCGCTGCACCTCCCGGTTGCGCGCGACCATCGGGCCAAGGCCGAGCCGGCGCAGCTGCGACTCCAGCATCGGCACGCAGATGATGCCACTACAGTGCCGGATCATCATCGTGATGGTCTCGGGCGTGGCCTTGGCCGCCGCCATAATGAGATCGCCCTCGTTCTCCCGGTCCTCGTCGTCCGTGACGATGACCAGGCGGCCCGCCGCGATCTCGGCGATCACCTCCTCGATGGGATCAAAAGCGGAATCCGGCGCGTGGGACATTGGGCCAGCTTCGCTTCCGCCCCGCTCCGGGTCAACCGCGGGCCCGCGGCCGAGGCTTCACGCTGGCTTGGCGGCCCCGGCCAGGCTACTTCCGGGACCCGCGCCGCCATTCCCCGATGCACCTGCCCCGCCTTGCCTGCCTCGCCCTCGCCGCCGCCCTTGGCACCCCGTTCCCGGCGGCCCTCGCCGCCCAGGCTCCGCTCTTCGCCCGCGAGAACCTGGTCGCGTGGTGTATCGTGCCCTTCGACTCGGTCAAACGCGGCCCAGACGCTCGCGCCGCGATGGTCCGCGGGCTCGGGCTCACCCGGGTCGCGTACGACTGGCGCGCCGAGCACGTGCCGCAGTTCGAGGAGGAGATCTTCGCATACCGGAAGCACGGCCTCGAGTTCCTCGCCTTCTGGGGCGTCCACGAAGAGGCCTTCCGGCTCTTCGCGAAACACCAGCTGCGGCCACAGATCTGGATGACCGCGCCCAGCCCCGTCGGCACCCTCCCCCGCGAGGAGCAGATCCGGCAGGCCGTCGCGCGGCTGTTACCGGTGGTGGAGCGCACGCGTCAGGCCGGCTGCCCGCTGGGGATCTACAACCACGGCAGCTGGGGCGGCGAGCCGGAGAACCTCGTCGCGGTGTGCGAATATCTTCGCCGGCATCACGACGCCTGCCACGTGGGGATCGTGTACAACCAGCACCACGGGCACGCGCACGTCGACCGCTTCGCCGCCGCCCTTGGGGCGATGCAGCCCTACCTCCTCTGCCTGAACCTCAACGGCCTAACCCGCGAGGGCGACCAGCGCGGACTGAAGATCCAGCCGCTCGGCCAAGGGGAGCTCGACCTGCCCCTGCTCCGGATCATCGCGGCCTCCGGCTACCGCGGCCCGATCGGCATCATCGGCCACACCCAGGACGACGTGGAGCTGCGCCTGCGCGACAACCTCGACGGCCTCGACTGGCTTGTGCCCCAGCTCACCGGGGCGCCTGCAGGTCCCCGGCCCGCGCCCCGCGTGCCGCTACCACCCACCCCCGTCGCCCGGAAGAAGGCCGCTGCTAAGTGATGGGCCCACCCGCACCAGCTCGACCGCCCTCTCCGGCGGACGCCTCCGCGATTGCCTCGCCCCGCGCACGCCTGAGGTTGGGGGCCGTGGATTCCCCGGCCTCCAAGGACCCTTTACACGGCGTGACCCTCAAGCAGCTCTTGACCGAGCTCGTGGTGGAGCACGGCTGGGCCGGGCTGGCCGAGCGGGTGGACATCCGCTGCTTCCGCTTCGACCCAAGCCTCAATTCCAGCCTCGTCTTCCTGCGGAAGACCCCCTGGGCGCGCGCCAAGGTGGAGGCGCTCTACATGCAGGGGAAAACCCGCCCCTGAGCCGCGCCTAGGACCTGCCCTGCGCGGACGAAGCCTCCGCCCGCCTGCCCGGCGTGTTCGACTCCACGAACTTTTCGCCACGCGCACCTCGCCATTAGAGGAGGTTCTATCGGGAAGACCCTTGGTCGTTAAAGTAGTGCGTCAAAAGATGCACGTCGCCGCAGCTCGGATGGAACGAAGATTCGCCTCTTCGCCAGCGGCTACAGAGGGTTGGGGGCACTCTGCGGCGGGGGCGTGGCCCAAAAAAGCCGCGACCCTAGGGTCGCGGCTCGAAACCATTCGGGCGGCCGAGATCAGGCCGAAGGCGGGGTCGCGGGAGCCTCGGTCGCCGGGGCCGCCGGCTTCTGCGCCTCCATCTCCTTCATCGCCGCTTTGCGCGACAGACGCACCTTGCCCGAGCGCTCGTCAATGCCCACACACTTGACCCAAATCGAGTCGCCCATCTTTACCACGTCCTCGGTCCGACGAACCCGGAAGTCCGCCAACTCGCTGATGTGGACGAGGCCTTCCTTGCCCGGGGTGCACTCGACGAAGCAGCCGAAGTCCTTGATGCCCGTCACGCGGCCCTGATACAGCTTGCCGATCTCGATCGGCGCCCCGCCACCGCCGGAACCGCCGCCACACAGGCCGTCGATCTCGGCGATCGCGCGGTTCATCGCGTCGGCATTGTTCGAATAGACGAACACCTTGCCCGAGTCGTCCTCGGCGATGTCGATCTGCGCGCCCGTGGTCTCGGTAATGCGCCGGATCGTCTTGCCGCCCGGCCCGATGAGCAGGCCGATCTTCTCGGGATCAATCTGGATCGTCTGGATCCGCGGGGCGTAACGGCTGAGGTCCGCCCGGGGCGCCGGCAGCGACGCCAGCATCACCTTGAGGATCTCCACGCGCGCGTCCCGGGCCTGGAAGATGGCCGTCTTGGCGATCTCGAACGGCAGGCCGTTGATCTTCAGGTCGAGCTGGAAGCCCGTAATGCCCTTGGTCGTGCCGGCGAGCTTGAAGTCCATATCGCCAAAGTGGTCCTCCTCCCCGAGGATGTCGGTGATCGTGACCCACTTCTCGATGCCACCGGCGTCGTCATTCTGGGTCATCAGACCGCAGGAGATGCCGGCGACGGGGGCGATGATCGGCACGCCGGCGTCCATCAGCGCGAGGCAGCCGCCGCAGATGGAGGCCATCGAGGTCGAGCCGTTGGAGGCCATGATCTCGCTGACGACGCGGATGGAGTACGGGAAGGCGTCCTCCGGGGGCAGCACGGGCACGAGCGAGCGCTCGGCGAGGGCGCCGTGTCCGATCTCGCGGCGGCCCGGGGCGCCGAAGCGGCCGGTTTCACCGACAGAGAAGGACGGGAAGTTGTAGTGGAGGATGAAGCTCTTGCTGGTAGCGCCGCCGGTGAGACCGTCCATCTCTTGGGCTTCCTTGGTGGGCCCGAGGGTGGTGAGGGCGATGTTCTGGGTATCGCCGCGCTGGAAAGCGGCGGAACCGTGGACGCGGGGGAGGACGCCGACCGAGGCGTTGAGGGGGCGGAGGTCCTTCTGGCCCCGGCCATCGGCGCGGACACCCTTCTCGAGGACGTTCTTGCGGTAGGCCTTGTACTGGAGGTCCTCGAACACGACGTTCAGGTCGACATCGGTGAACTTGTCCGCGCCGAGCTCCTTCACGAGGGCGGCCTTGGCCTCCTCCTTGAGCGCCTTGACGGCGGCGGAACGGACGGCCTTCTCCTTGCCGAAGATGGCGGTGATGAGGCGCTCGGTGGGGACAACGCGCTCGATGATCGCGCGGGCGGCAGGGGTGGCGCCGACGAGCGGGAAGGTGGCCTTCGGTTTGCCGGCGAGACGCACGAGCTCCTCGATCGCGGCGATGATCGGCTGGATCGCCTGGTGGCCGAACTCAAGGGCCTTGATGAACTCCTCCTCGGGCAACTGGTCGGCGCTGCCCTCGATCATCAGCATATCGCGCTTGTTCCCCACGTAGATGAGGTCGAGCGAGGAACCATACATCTGCTCAATGGTGGGGTTGGCGACGAACTGGCCCTCGATCAGGGCGACGCGGACGCAGCCGATGGGGCCGCCCCACGGGATATCGGAAATGGCAAGGGCGGCGCTGGCGCCGTTGACCATCGGGATGTCGGACTCGTTGAGCTGGTCGGCGGAGAGCAGCTGGCCGATGATCTGGACTTCGTTGAGCAGCCCCTCCGGAAAGAGCGGGCGGCAGGGACGGTCGCAGAGGCGGGAGGTCAGGATCTCCTTCTCGGAGGGACGGCCCTCGCGCTTGAAATAACCGCCAGGGAAGCGGCCGGCGGCGGCGTACTTCTCGCGGTAATCCACCGTGAGGGGAAAGAAGTCCTGGCCGGGCTTGGTGCCCTGAGCGATGCAGGCGGTGACGAAGACGTTGGTTTCGCCGACGCAGACGTTGACGGCGCCATTGGCGAGCCCGGCGTAGGTGCCGGTGGAGAACGTAATCCCCAGGCCGGGGACGGTGACATTATGTTTCTGATTCATAAACGGACACTACGGACGATACGGACGGTCAAAGGGCGGCGGGAGGTGGGAGCGAACGGGCCAACGCCCTGGGCTTGGCGAACGTTCGCGGGCTCCCCGGGGGGAGCAGCGGCAGCCCCGGAACCCGGGGCCACGCGGTTATCGGTCGGTCGCTGCCGTCTACCCGGCAGACGCGAGAGATTTCCGTTTGGCGTCCGGCGCCCTCCGCGGGGGGGGCGACAAACGGAAATGTCCCGGTCTGGTCGAGCGTCGAAAGAACCACGGGCGACCCGCGGATCGGGTCGCCCGTGAGACGAAAGCGTTACTTGCGGAGGTTGAGCTTCTGGAGCAGCTCGTTGTACTTGGGCAGGTTGATCCGCTTCACGTAGTCGAGGAGCTTCCGCCGGCGGGAAGCCATCTGCAGCAGGCCGCGGCGCGAGTGGAAGTCCTTGCGGTGGGTGCGGAGGTGCTCGGTCAGGTGGTTGATGCGGGCGGTCAGGAGCGCGACTTGGACTTCGGACGAGCCGGTGTCCTTCTCATGGGTCTTATATTCCGAGATGATCTGGGGCTTAACGGCTAGGGTGGACATAGGTTTTTGGTTGAGGAACACGACTGTAGGGAGTCTTGGCAGACCCGTGTCACCCGCTCCTCCCGAGTGGAAATCGGGCCGAGCCGGCGCCGCCGTTCCAATCCCGCGGAATGCGAGACCAGTCGTGGTAGGCTCCCGCAACCGGCAGGAGCCTACTGACGCAAGAAAAGATCCCTGCAAATTCCGGCGCCGCCGGCAAGTACAAATTCCTCTTCTTCGACAGTAGGCCGGGGGGATTTTGCCCCCAGAGAGAGGCGAGCCGTATCGTACCCTGTTTGCGACCGGTCGAGGTTTGAATCCTCGATTGACGCCCTGCCGAGCCGAGTCCGGCGGCCGTTAGCCGGACCGGAGGCAGGGGGAGGAGCCGCGACGGGGAAACGAAAGGGTGCGCCGGGGGCGGGCCAGGGGTTTAGAAATCGTCGTTTTTATTTCAAGCCAGTTGGTTATGGACTTTGGGGCACCAGCTATCTGATGGCTTTTCGCGCCCGGAAAGCGGCCTCGGGGAGGCAGGAGTGACTGTAGTCCCGAGCTTCCTTCCACGCTGCAGTGAGGCGCCGCTGTCGCTCAACGTGCGATGTCGGCCTGCGTGAGGATGCGGAAGCCGCGCTGGGCGAGGGCCTGGGCGGCAACCTCGGCGTCCTCGGCGTTGATCGCGAGGGCGGATTTGCCCTCCGGGCGGCGGATGAAACTATAAACGTAATGGATGTTGATCTCGGCCTCGTAGAGGGCGGCGAGGACGCCACTGAGCTCGCCCTCGCCGGCGAGTTCCACCGTCAGCACCTCAACCTCCGTGTAAGGGAAGTCGTTGTTCACCATCAATTCCCGCGCTCGCTGGGGGTCGTCGACGATGACCCGGACGATCGCGCTGTCAGTGGTGTCGAGAACGGTTATTGCGATGATGTGGACCTCGTTTTTGCGGAACAGGGAGGTGAGGTCGTGAAGTCGACCGACGCGATTTTCGGCAAAGATTGAAAATTGCCGCACGGGATCGCGGGCCGAGAGGGAGACGGAGGTCATCCTGAAGCCAAACTAGGCGGCAAGGGCGGTGGGTCAACGGCGCTTTCGGCGCGGAGCCAATGGCTTGATCACGCAATTCCGCGATTAGCCAGACTCGGATCCGGTTCACCGGGCGCTTGCGTACAGAGGGCTACCGGTCAACTTTTCGGCCTTCGCGCCGCGCCCATGAACACCACCCTGCTCCGCTCCCTGCTGGCAATCCCCGTCCTCGGCGCCCTGTTGCCGCTGGAGGCCCAGACCGCCCCGGCCGCCTCACCGACCGCCGCCGCGGCTGCGGAAACGATCAAGCTCGAGGCCTTTACCGTCACGGGCTCGAACGTGAAGCGCCTGGAGGTGGAGAAGGTGCTGCCGGTGACCATTTTTAACGCCGCGGCCATTGAGGTGCGAGATCCCGGCCAGCCTTCGGACCTGATCACAGCGCTGCCGCAAGTCACCGGGCTGCCCGGCAACGAGACGGCGACCCTAGGGGCAACGGCCCGAGGCGACAACGCGAGCGTGTCCCTGCGCGGCATTCCCTCAAGCAACACCTTGGTGCTGCTGAACGGCCGCCGGCTGGTGCCGCACCCGATCAGCCAGAGCGAGGCGGGCGTGCCCACGCTTTCCACCAACATCAACCAGCTGCCCAACCGCGGGTTGGAGCGCGTGGAGGTGCTGCGGGACGGCGCCTCTTCGGTTTACGGCACCGATGCGGTGGCCGGCGTGATCAACTACGCGATGCAGCGCAACTTCAAGGGTACGGAGCTGGCCCTGCGCTATGGCGTGACGGACTACGGCGATGGCACTGAGTACCGCGGGACCCTGACCCACGGCCTGACCTTCGCGCGCAACCGTGGCCGGGCGATCCTCACCGCCGACTACTACCTGCGCGATCCGATCTACGCGCGCGACCGGCCCTTCTCGGCGGACGGGGACAACAGTGCCCGCGCCCCGGCGCCTTGGCAGCAGGGCGACACCACCGCGTCCTCGGCCTTCAACGCCCGTTCGGCGACCACGCCCTTTGGCAACTACCTGCTCGGCACCGTGACGGCCACCAACAGCTTCGGCGCGGTGAGCGGCTTCGCGGGCAGCCGGCCGGCGGGCGTGCCCGCCACGATGGCGGCCACCTCTGGCCTGTTCGTCCTGACCCCGACCGCGACGGGCGTGGGCTTCGCGCCCGCGGCGCCGATCCGCACCGGCATCACCCGGGACTACTATTGGAACAACAATGCCTACCGCGTCATCCAGCCCAAGACCGCGCGCACCAACGTGCACGCGGCGGCCGAGCTGGACCTCAATGACCGCGTGACGGCCTTCGCGGACTTCACCCTGTACCGGGCGCATTCGGTGACCTACCGGGAGCCAGACGGCGTCACCCAGAGCACCGATGGCTTCATCATCGTGCCGGTGACCAATCCCTGGAACCCGTTTGGCAACCGCTTCTGGTCGCCCACGGGCGCGCCCAATGCGGACGGCACGGCGCGCCTGACCGGCACGCCCTCGGCGGTGTCGATCACCAACAAACGCCTGACGGACCTGGCGACCCGGACCGATTATGTGGACACGGCCCTGTACCGGGGCGTGGCGGGCCTGCGGGGCAAGTTGCTCAGCACCTGGAGCTGGGAAGCGGCGGTGCTGTGGGCGCAGGGCCGCGTGACCGAGAACGAGGAGGGGCCGACCCGCAAGAGCCTGCTCATCCAGGCGATCAACCAGACGGAGCCGGGGCGGGCGTTCAACCCGTTCACGCGGACCTTTGCGGTGCAGAACGGCCAGCTGGTCGTCACGGGCCCGTATGTGAACCCGGAGAGCGTGCAGTCGACCTTCCGTTCGAGTTTCGTGCGGAGCGGCATCACCAAGCTGGGCAGCGCGGATTGCCGGGCGAGCGGCGACGTGATCCGGCTGTGGGGTGGCAACACCGTGGGCGCGGCCGTTGGCGGCGAGTTCCGCTATGAGGCCTACGATGACTATCGGCCCCCGTTTGCGGGCCTGAACCCGCCGGGCTCAGGCCTGGATCCCTTGGCGAACGACTTCCTCGGCTTCTCGCCGAATTCGGACACCCACGGCAACCGGCACGTCGCGGCGCTGTATGCCGAGGCGGTGGTGCCGCTGGTCGGCCGCAACTTCCAGTTGCCGCTGGTGCGTTCGCTGGAGCTGTCGGCCTCGGCGCGGTACGAGAGCTACACCGACTTCGGCGAGACCACCAAGCCGAAGCTGGGCCTCAACTGGCGGCCCTTTGATTGGGCGATGGTGCGGGCCTCGTACAATGAAGGCTTCCACGCGCCGAATCTGGCGCAGCTGTTCACCGGCACCCTGATCCGGACCGTGACGGGCAGCACCGATACCTATCGCAGCACCGTGACCGGCCTGATCACGGACGGACCCTCGAACCGGCGCAGCGTGGCCTCGGGCAACCGGGACCTGCAGCCCGAAGGGTCGCGGGGCAAGTCGGCCGGCGTCGTGATCGAAGTGCCGGGCGTGCGCGGGCTGTCGGTCTCGGTCGATTACTGGGAGATCCGGCAGCACGACGTGATCGCGTCGGGCGGCGGCATTGCGGATGACACCGCGGCGCTGTTGGCGGCGACCCAGTCCGCGTTGGCGGCGGGCCAGACCTTGGGGCAGATCGACCTCGGTTCGGGCACGGGGGCGTACAAGGGTGATCCGTCCGTGGTGCGACTGCCGGTGACGCAGGCGGACCGGGACGCGTTTGCGGCCTACAATGCCACGCGGGCGCCGGGCAACCAGCGGGCCGTGGTGGGGGCGATCGACATCCTGCGGACCAGTTACTTCAACAAGGCGCAGCAGTTCGTGAACGGGTTTGATTTCGATGTGAGCTACCGGTTCCCGCAGCTGAGCCTGGGCCAGTTCCGCACCAACACGACCTGGACCTACCTGAACGACTTCCACGCCTACAGCCTGCCCCCGGGCGACAGCCGCCGGGCGCGCGCGAACTATCGCGATGGCAACAGCGCGAATGCGGGCGGGGCGACCCCGATCTGGCGTGGCAGCACCAACCTGACCTGGAAGCGGGGCGACTGGGGTGCGGGCCTCGGCTGGTACTACACCGGCAGCTTCACGGACGTGAACATCACCACCACCAAGGCCACGTGGGATTCCCTGGGCAACCCGGGCTATATCCGGCCGGTGCTGAACAATGGAGCGCTGTCGTACCGGTTCATCGTGAAGGCGAGCAGCAGCTACAACCTGTTCGTGACGCACCGCCTGAAGCTCCCGGGCAACTGGCTGCACCACACCAATGTGCGCCTGGGCGTGAACAATCTGTTCAACACGGAGCCGCCGCTCTCGGGCGACTCCCGCGGGTACCAGCCGTCCGTGTACAACGTGATGGCCCGCGGCCGCACTTACTCGCTGCAGTTGACGCGTAAGTTCTGAACGTGTTCCCGGCGGGCCGGCGGACGCGGGTTGGACCCGCGGACGCCGGCTAGGGTCGGGGTGGTGGTTGGTCCCTTTTGTGTCAGAGGCGGCCGGTCCGCCGAACCCATTGTCTTCCCGATGAGCCAGAATCCTTCCGTTCCACTTTCCCGCAACGAGCACCTGCTGCGCTGGGTCGACAAGATGGCGGCGTTGTGCCGGCCGGCGGCGATCCACTGGGTTGACGGTTCAGCGGCGGAGTACGAGGCCCTGTGCGCGCAACTGGTGGCGGGCGGGACCTTTACCCGGCTGAACCAGGAGCAGTGGCCGGGGTGCTATCTGGCGCGAAGTGATCCAGGCGATGTGGCGCGGGTGGAGGACCGGACCTTCATCTGTTCCCATGCGCGGGAGGCGGCGGGGCCGACCAACAATTGGGTCAACCCGTACGAGATGCGGCGGAAGCTACGGGAGCTGTTCAGCGGCTGTATGGCGGGGCGGACGATGTACGTGCTGCCGTTCAGCATGGGCCCGGTGGGGTCGCCGATGGCGCAGATCGGCGTGGAGCTGACGGATTCCCCCTACGTGGTGGTCAACATGCGGATTATGGCCCGCATTGGCCTCCCGGTGTTTCAGGAGATCGACAAGCAGGACCGGCGGGTCGTGCCGTGCCTCCATTCGGTGGGGGCGCCGCTCGCGGCCGGGCAGGCGGACGTGCCGTGGCCCTGCAACCGGGAGAAGTACATTGTGCATTTCCCGGAGGCGCGGGAGATCTGGAGCTACGGCTCGGGCTACGGCGGGAACGCCCTTTTGGGGAAGAAGTGCTTCGCGCTGCGCATCGCGTCCAACATGGCCCGCGACGAGGGCTGGATGGCGGAGCATATGCTGATCTTGGGCGTCGAGGATCCGCGCGGGGAGAAGACGTACGTCGCGGCGGCCTTTCCGAGCGCGTGCGGCAAGACCAACTTCGCGATGCTGATCCCGCCGAAACCCCTGCAGGAGAAGGGCTGGAAGGTGTGGACCGTGGGCGATGACATCGCGTGGATCCGGCCGGACGCGCGGGGGCGGTTGCGGGCGATTAACCCGGAGGCGGGTTTCTTCGGCGTGGCGCCCGGGACTTCCGTCCGCACCAATCCCAACGCGATGGCGGCGCTCGCGCGGAACACCCTCTTCACCAACGTGGCCCTGACTCCGGAGGGCGGGGTCTGGTGGGAGGAGATGACGCCGCAACCGCCGGCACGGTTGACGGACTGGCAGGGCAAGGAGTGGACCCCGGAGATCGCGCGCGCGACCGGGGCGAGGGCGGCACATCCGAACGCACGGTTCACGGCGCCCGCGTCCCAGTGCCCGACCATTGATCCGGCGTGGGAGGATCCGGAGGGCGTGCCGCTGAGCGCGATTGTGTTTGGCGGGCGCCGGGCAACCACGATGCCGCTAGTGTATCAGGCGTTCAACTGGACCTCGGGGGTGTACCTCGGGGCCACGATGGGTTCCGAGATGACGACGGCGGCGGCGGGAACGGTGGGCAGGGTGCGCCGGGACCCGATGGCGATGCTCCCGTTCTGCGGCTACCATATGGGCGACTATTTCCGGCACTGGATCGGGATGCAGAAGCGCCTGACCGAGACGCCGCGCATCTTCCACGTGAACTGGTTCCGCAAGGGGGCGGACGGGAAGTTCCTGTGGCCGGGCTTCGGGGACAATATGCGCGTCCTGAAATGGATCGTGGACCGGGCGCGAGGGCGGGCGCTGGCGCGGGAGACCCCGATCGGCTGGATGCCGCAGTACGAGGACCTCGATTGGACCGGGATGGAATTCCCGCGTGAGCAGTTCGAGGCGCTGCAGCACTTTGACCGCGCCCTGTGGCGGCAGGAGGTAATCGGCCACGAGGAGCTGTTCCTGGACCTGCACGCGCACCTACCGAAGGAGATGATCTACGAGCGCGAGCTCCTGATCTGCCGGATGTAGCGCGGCGGCGGTGCGGGTAAGTGCGGCTTGCCTCCGGAGCGGCGCCCGCAACCCTCGCCGCCGAATGCCCAATCCCGCGTTCCCGCCGCTGCCGGTGACCGTCGCGATTCCGACCTACAATCGCGCGAGCTGGCTGCGCCAGACCCTCGCGGGGCTGGTGGCGCAGGACTTTCCGGCGGGCGATTACGAGATTTTGGTGATCGACAATAATTCGCGGGACGAGACCGCGGCGGTGGTGGAGGAGTTTGCGGGGGCGAACCCGGCGCCGCGGCATATCCGCGAGCCGCGGCAGGGCCTGGATCACGCGCGCAACCGGGCAGTGGTCGAGGCGCGGGGGCAGGTGCTGCTGTTCGCGGACGATGACATCCTGGTGGCGCCGGACTGGATCCGGCAGCTGGCAGGGCCGTTGCTGGCGGACACCGGGAGGAGGATCGGGGCGGTCGGGGGTGAGGTGATCCCGGTGTTCCCGGAAGGCCAGCCAGAGTGGATCAACGACTGGCACGCGCCGCTGGCGTTCCGGCCGGACGCGGGGCCGCTGTCGGAGGAGCAGTACCCGATGGGGGCGAACTTGGCGTTCCCGCGGTGGATTTTTAAGCAGCTGGGGTTGTTCCAAACCGAGTTGGACCGGGCGGCAGGGAACTACTTCTCCGGGGGGGATAGCGACATGGTGCGGCGGGTGCGCCGGGCGGGGCTGGAGGTGTGGTTCAGCCCGGCGGCGGCGGTGCGGCACCAGATGCCGGCGAGCCGGACCACTTTCCGCTATGCGGCGCGGCACGCGTTCGATTCGGCGCGCTCGCGGGTGATTGACCGAGCCGGGCAGCCGGGCGGGGCGGCGTACCTGCTGGCGCTCCTGCCGGCGAACGGCCTGAAGCTGGCGGTGTTCGCGGTGCTGGCGCTGCTGCTGGGCCTGTGCCTGCGGCCGGGCGGGGCGAAGCAAGCCCTCGTGCGCGCGTGGCGGTCGTGCGGTTACCTGTACCAGATCCCGCGGAGTCTCACGGGGCGGAGGTGAGGCGATGACGGTACTCCCCTCCCCTGTTCCGGCGTTGGCGGTGGTCATTGTGGCCCGCAACGAGGCCGCGAACCTGCCGCGGTGCCTCGCTAGCGTGCGCGGGTGGACAGCGGAGGTGATCGTGGCCCTGAACGAGACCACGGACGCGAGTGCCGAGATCGCGCAGGCGGCGGGGGCGGTGGTCCACGAGGTGCCGTGGCAGGGTTACCGGGACACCAAGAACGCGGCGCTGGCCCTGGCGGGCCAGCCGTGGGTGCTGGCGCTGGATGCGGACGAGGAGGTGTCGCCGGAGCTGCGGGCAGAGATCCTGCGTTTCTTGGCGGCGCCGGGGGCGCACGCGGGGGCGCGGTTCCCGCGGAAGACCTGGTTCATCGACCGGTGGATCACGCACGGGGACTGGTATCCGGACCATTGCCTGCGCCTGTTGCGGAAGGAGCGTTCGCGGTGGGTGGGCGACCCGTTTGTGCACGAGCGGGCAGAGTGTGAAGGGCCGGTGGCGACCTTGCGAGGGGACCTGCTGCATCATTCCTTCCCAAGTTTGGCGGCGCACGTGGCGAAGGTGAATCCGTTCGCGGACCTGTTTTTGCGGCAGCAGCAGGCGCGGGGCGGGCGGTTCTCGCTGGGCGCGGCCGTGTTCCGGCCGGCCTGGCGGTTCTTCCGCGGGTATGTCCTGCGGCGGGGGTTCCTCGATGGGTTCCCCGGGTGGTACATCGCGTGGGCGACCGCGTTCGGGGCGCTGGTGCGGTATGGCCGCTTGTATGAGGCGGAGCAGCGGAGAAATCCGGATGCCTAGGAAGCGCGAGCCGCACACGTTCAGCCGGCTGGCTGAGCAACTGGTGGCGGACCTGCGGGGCGTGCCTTCGGACGTGCCAACGAGGTCGCGTTCCCGGGCGACCCAGCCTCTTGCCGGCCTGATGGAGGCCCTGCGGCAAGAGTACCGGCTGGGCCGGGAGGCGCCGGAGCACACCCTGCGCGAGCGGTGGCGGGAGATCGTAGGAGGGGCGGCGGCGGCCTATTCCCATCCCGTCACTCTGGAGCGTAATCTCCTGCATGTGCTGGTCTCGCACGCCGTGGTGCGCAACGAACTGTTCCACCATCGGGATCTCATTCTGGGACGGATCCGCGAGGTGCCGGGCTGCGAGGGCGTGAAGGGCATCAACCTGCGGATGGGTTGAGCCTGCAGAGCGGGGCGCGGCGACGGTTAGGGCTGCGCGAGGGCGCGGAAGCCGTGGCTGAGGCGTGCGAGGGCCTCGGGGAGGCGGGCGGGGTCGAGGGCGCCGTAGGCGATCCGGAGCCGGCAGCCGGCGGTGCAGCCGAAGGCGCTGCCGGGGACCACAGCCACACCGTGTTCGCGGATCAGGCGCTCCGCAACTGTGAGCGGGGCGAGGGTCGTGCGGAGGTCGGGCAGGAAGTAGAAGGCGCCCGCCGCCGGGGGCAGCGTGCAAAGGCCGTCGACCGCGAGGCCCGCGAGCGCGGCCTGGAAATGGGCGCGGTTGCCGCGGAGGGGCCCGAGTTGCGCGGCGATCCAGTCCGGACCCGCCGCGAGGGCGCCGAGGGCGGCGTGTTGCGAAATCACCGGGGGGCAGATGAGGAGCGTGTCCTGGATTTTGCGGAGCGGGGCCTCCAGGGCGGCGGGGCAGACGAGCCAGCCGATGCGCCAGCCAGCAAAGCCGAAGGCTTTGGAGAGCGAATGCAGCGAGACCGTGTGCCCGGCGGTGCCAGGGTCGGAGGCGGGAGCGTGGTGGGGCGGGCCCTCGTGGACGAATTCCGCGTAGGCCTCATCGCTGAAGTGGTAGAGCCCGCGGGAGGCGCAAAGCGCGTTCACCGCCCGCAGCTTGGCCGCGGGGTAGACGGCGCCCGTGGGGTTGTTCGGGGAGACCGTGACAATGACGCGGGTGCGAGGTGTCACGGCCGCGGCGAGCGCTTCCGGGGCGAGCTGGCAGGCGGCGTCGGTGGGGACCGTGACCGGACGGCAGCCGGCCATCGTGACGGCCATCTCGTGGTTGAAGTAGTAGGGCGCGGGCAAGATCACCTCGTCGCCGGGCTCAGTGGCGGCGAGGAGGGCCGCGTAGAAAGCGTTGTTGCCCCCGGCGGTGACCAGCAGGCAATTGCCGTGGGCGAGGCCGACGGAGACGCCGTGGCGGCGGACCATCCAGTCGGCGAGGGCGGCGGTGAGTTCGGGGAGGCCGGCGACGGGCTGGTAGCGGTGGAGGGCGGGATCGGAGCCGGCGCAGGCGAGGCGGGCCGCGACCGTGGGGGGCGGGGCGTAGCCGACGATGCCTTGCCCGAGCGAGATCGCGTCCGGGTGGGCCCGCAGGAGATCGGCGAGCACCGGGATGATGGGGCTTTGGACGACCTCGAGGCGGTGGGATCCGCGCATCGCCGGAGCAAGGCGCAAGAGCGCGCGGGGCGCGAGCGGGAATGCGCGGGCGGGGCGGCGCGATTCGACGGCGCGGAGCCGGCGCGCGGATTCAGGAAGACTTGAGCTATGAAGCGGCGGACGCGGGCCGGGCGCGCCGCGGGAGCGGCGGGGGCAGGAGCGGGGCGAGCTTTGCGTTTGGGCAACGCTTGCGGGAGGCCGTGAGCAAGGCCAGCGCCGGTAAAGGCCGAGGTTTTCCCTCCCCTTCGCAGGGACCGTGCCGCTCAGAAGCGCACGGTCGCGGTGAGATCGTAGCGGGCGGGCATCACATAGGTGTAGCGGTAAACGGCCGCGCCGCTGGCGAGGGTGGTGAAGCCGGTCTTGCGGATATCGTCCCGGTTCTCGAGGTCGATAAGGTTGCGGACGCCGAGGCGGACGCGGAGTTGCTGGCCCCAGACGCGCTGGTCGCGCATCATGTACGCGTTCACGCCGTGGTTGGTGCCGCCGATGAGTTCCCGGCCGTTGCTGATGCCGAACAGGTAGGAATCGCGCCAAGTGCCGTTGACGCCGAGGCGGACGCCGCGGAGCAGCAGGGCGGACTCGCGGGAGAAGGCGTAGTCGAGGATCCAGCTGGCGGACCACGGGGCGGCGCGGGCGCCGGCGGGCTTGGTCGCGAAGTCGCTGGAATCGAGGACTTCCTTGGCGTCGGCGATCAGGCTGGGGGCCTCGTCCCCGCGCTTCACCGCGGCCTCGTAATAGGCCCGGAAGGCCGAGAAGTCGGGGCGGGTGATGACGTCGGTTTTGGCAAGCGTGAAGCGGGCCTGGAGGCCCTTGGCGGGGCGGGCGAGGACGGTGAGGTCGAAGCCCTTGGAGGTCTCGGTTGAGAGGATGCTGCGGAACTGGTTCACATCGTTCCACGAGCGGATGTAGCGGGGGTCGTTCGCGGTGATGGAGTTGGGGTTCATCAGGTTCTCGACGTCCCCGGCGCTGAAGCTGGAGGGGGTCCAGCGGAACTCGACGTTCTGGCGGTCGATCTGGAAGGCCCCGAGCGTGAAGGAAACGCGGTTCTGCCAGAGGGCGCCCTTGAGGCCGATCTCTTTCGTCACGCCGGAGATGGGTCCGAAGACCTGCCGGTCGAAGGTGCGGGCGTCCTGCCAGCGGAACGAATCCGAATAGACCGCGTAGAGGTTCACGTCCGGATTGAGCACGTAGGTGAGCCCCGCGGTGTAGCTCGTGTTGAAGAGGTGGAGGTTCTCGTTCTCGGCGTATTCCCCGGGGAGGGCGTCCTGCCGGCTGGGGGGAGCGATGTCCTCGTTGTAGGGTCCGAAGCGGCGGGTGCCGCGGTACTCGTAGGTGCGGTTCCAGTCCCAGCGGACCCCAACGAGAGATTGGAGGCGGCCCTTGAAGAAGCTGCCGTTGGCGGAGACGGCGGCAGCGTAGGCCTGGCGCCATTCGGTGCCGTCGGCAGCGTTGCCGAAGGAGAGCTGGCGGGCCTGAAAGTCGGCGTTGGCGGGGAGGCGCTCGAGCGTGAAGCGGTCGAAGAGGGCGCGGGAATAAAAGGCGGGGTCGTCGAGGTAGAGGCGGAAGCGGACGCGGTCGTTGGTCTGATTGACGGCGGTGACAAGACCGTTCTCGAAGCGCTTCACGTTATAGAGGGCCTTGCGGTAATTGTTGGTGAAGTCCTCGCGGTACTCAGCGCTGCCGATGAGCGTCTGGCGCATCCAGGAGAAGGGTTGGAGCGGGAGGACGGCAGTGCCGCGGAAGGCGTCCACGTCGTTACCGAAGCGCTTTCAGTCGATGCCGGCGGTGTCGATGTAGGGGCGGCCGTTGACGTCGAGGCTGACCGTGCTGCTGAAGAAGTTATCGTTCCGAAGGCCATCCTGGTTCTGGTGATTGTAGGCGAGTTCGAGTCCGAGGCGGCCGACGCGCTGCTCGATCGTGATCGAGTAGGTGCTGAAGGGGCGGGCCTGGCGGTCGAAGGAGCCGCGGAGGTTGTAGTGCTTGGGGAATCCGTTGATGCGGCGGGTGCCGGTGATGGCGCCGGCGGCGTTGCGCATGGTGACGTCGACGAACCGGCCCTCGAGGAGGGAGCGGGAGCCGCCGGCGGCGCCGTTGGTGGAGCTGCGGTCGGCGGCGGGAAGGGTGGACTGGTTGAACCAGACGCCGTCGGAGGTGTACCAAGGGCCGGCGCTGGTGAAGCCGAGGGAGCGGGCGGATTGTTCCCGCACGTTGATCCCGGAGAAGCCGCGAGCGTTGTCGAAGTCGCCCCGTTCGGCCTCGAGGCGGATGAGCGTGTTGCGGAAGGGCTGGTAGGTGAGCGCGAGGGTTTCGCCCTCGAGGCGGTAGGCGGAGGCGTCCTGAAAGGTCTTTTCCTAGCGGCGGACGGCGTTGAGGCGGAGGGCGAGGTTGTCGCGGAGGCGGCGGTTTACGTCGAGCTGGTAGCGGTACGCCCCCTCGCTTCCCTGTTGGAGCATCAAGGTGCCAAAGTTCTTCATCAGGGAGCGTTTGGTGAAGACGGAGCCTTGGCCGCCGGGCTCGACATCGCCGAAGATGAGCGAGTTGGAACCCTTGCCGAAGTCGATGCGCTCGACGTTGTACGTGTCGCTGGGGACGTACCAGCGGAAGTAGTTGCGGGAGACGTTGAAGCGCTGGGAGAGGCCGCGGAAGGAGAAGTTATCCTGCTGGTTGTCGTTCTCCATTGTGGGGGCCGCATAGACAT
>VHCI01000061.1 GCA_016871775.1 Verrucomicrobiota bacterium
TACCTCGGGGCCGGGCTGACGGGGCGCGACCGTGAGGGATACGCGCCGGCCCCCCCGCGATGCGGCGGCAGAACAAAAGGCCCAGGCCGATGCCTCCATCTCACCGCCAGTGGCGATCAGCGGAAAAAGCCGACCCCTAACCCGGCCCCCCAAAAATCCAGTCTCCTGGCAGCAGCGCGGGACGTCCACGCGAGGGGAAGTTGCCCCTCCCAGTACAAGCTGGAGCGACCGGACACGATTCTTGTACCCAAGCCCGCCGGATCGGCTTCAGTGCGCGGGACAGGAGGAAGCACCGGTGGGGCACGGAATCGGACCGAGAGTTTGAGTGGCTGGAGTGAACATTAAACGCAGGTTAAGGGGGTGTTTCTCCCGCGGCAGGCGGTGAAGCACACTCCTCCTGCCCCTTGGTGCAGAGGGGTTAACAAGGGGCACCATCGCAAGCTGCCATCTGCGCAAGCATAAGAATCTCGGCGAAATCAAGTGAGGTTACTGCCTAAATGATCCCGCCGCGCGCAAAGTTCGCTGAGCGTTCGCGCAATGCGCGAATCTCGCCGGCGCGAATTTAAGCTCGGTCTCGGACGAAGTGCCCGACTTTCCCTCCGCCAAGGATCGACATCCTGCGCCATTCTTACCACAAACCCGGCGCAGAGCCCCTCGGTTAACGGCCGTCCTTGCTCCGGTTCCCGCCACCGCCACCTTCCCTTTGCTGAGGAAAATACGGGGGCGTACTCCGCCGCGCCGTTCACCCGCCAGGCTGCTGATCCGAACATGAAAATACCCGCATCTCTGCTTTTTCTCTCCCTTGTCCTAGGGTGCACTCCAGCCGTCTCCGCCAAACCCGGCAAGCCGGTTCCCGCCCCCGGCGCCCTCAAGCCCCGCCTCGTCACCGAGCCCGTCAAGCACGACACCGACGATCCCGCTATCTGGATCAACCGCGCCAATCCTGCGGAAAGCCTTGTCCTCGGTACGGACAAGAACACGGACGGCGCGCTCTACGTCTGGGGTCTCGATGGCAAGATCAAGGCTGACAAGGTCGTCCGCGGTCTCGTCCGGCCCAACAACGTGGACATCGCCTACGATGTGCTGATCGGCGGCAAGAAAACCGACATCGCCGTCGTCACCGAGCGCTACGCCCATCGCCTCCGCGCCTACCGCCTCCCGGACCTGGTCCCGGTGGACGGTGGCGGTATCCCGGTCTTCGTGGGGGAGCGCGCCCGCGATTGCATGGGCATCGCACTATACACGCGGTTATCGGACGGCGCCCTCTTTGCCATCGTCAGCCGCTCCGACTACCAGGCGCCAACGCAGGCCTATTTGCACCAATACCGCCTCGTGGACGATGGCGCTGGCACACTCCGCGGCGTCTTCACGCGCGCATTCGGCGAGTGGAGCGGCAAGAAGGAGATCGAGGCCATCGCGGTCGATCAACAGCTGGGGTTCATCTATTACTCCGATGAGGGTTACGGCGTCCGCAAGTACCACGCTGACCCCGCGCACAAGGATGCCGCGGACGAAGTCGCGGTCTTCGGACTGGACGGCTTCGCCGCAGATCGCGAGGGCATCTCGATTTATCAGACTGGTCCCGGCACCGGCTATATCCTCGTCTCCAACCAGCAGAATAATTCCTTCCGCATCTACTCCCGCGAGGGCACGACCGCGAATCCGCACGACCACGTCCTGCTCCGGGAAGTGGACGTGTCGGCCATTGAAAGCGACGGCAGTGAAGTGACGAACGCGGCGTTGCCCGGCTTCCCTCACGGGCTCTTCGTCGCGATGAGCAACGGCAAGGTTTTCCACTACTACGCTTGGGAAGACATCGCCGGCACGACCCTGAAGAAGGCGGCCGACGGTGTTCGACCGGTTAATCCCTGAAACCCTGTCTGCCACGGGCGGTAAAAAGGCTCTCCGTCACCCGGTGGCGGGTGACTCCGCTGCTGGTTTTTTGGCCGGCCACGCTCCGGCCACTGAACCTGGTTGAGTCACGATGGGTGGGTTCACTCGCACCGCTTTCACCCTGCCTGATTCCACTCGCCCTTTTGCGGCGGCTGTTAGGTAACTGCGCCGAGGCTTGGTCTTGTCCGACGCCACAACTTGCGTGACCCCATGAAAAATCCCCTGCGTTTAGCTTGGCGGTTCCTCGTCTTCGCCCTGCCGGTGCTGTCCGGCGCCGGTGAGGTTCGCTGGATATGGAGCGGGGCCCAGACTCCCGACTCGCTGCGCATCAAGGTGAAATTCGGGACCTCCAAGGCGGCACCCTTGACCTATGCCCCGGCTGGTGCCGCGGGGGTCGTCCCGGCGCAGGTGGCGCCGACCAACGCGGTCGCAGCCGGCGATGGTTGGATTGCTGACTATCATCTACGAGGGCTAAAATCCGCCACGAGCTATCATTATTCGGTCGGAGGTGCCGCCGGAAGGGTGTCCACTTTGCCTCCACGTGGACCAGCCTCCTTTACGCTGGCACTCAGCTCCTGTAGTGGCACGGGTTCGGCGCACGAGGTCTTTCGCGCCATCGCGGCTCACGCCCCGCTTTTTTTCCTACACATGGGCGATCTTCATTATGAGGATATCGCGGTCAACGACGCGGCGGTATTTCACGCGGCCATCGACCGCGCCCTCACCTCCCCGACGCAGGGGATCCTGTTCCGCTCCACGGCGGTCAACTACATGTGGGACGACCATGACTTTGGTCCCAACAATTCCAATCGCGCATCGCCCAGTCGCGAAGCTTCCCGGCGCGTCTACCGGGAGGTCGTGCCGCATCACCCCCTGGTGATCGGCGAAAACGGTCCAGTTTACCATGCCTTCTCGGTGGGGCGAGTGCGATTCATCCTCACCGACCTTCGTTCCGAACGTTCGCCCCTGACGGTGCCCAATGGTCCCGCACGCTCGATGCTGGGCCCCGCCCAGAAGGCCTGGCTCAAGGCGGAACTGCTTGCCGCCCGCAACACTCACGCGCTCACGGTCTGGGTGAACTCCGTCCCTTGGATCGGTGCCGATACCGGGAGCGAGTACGAAGATCGCTGGACGGGATTCGTCACCGAGCGAGCGGAGCTGTCCGCCTTCCTCGAGGAGCACGGCGTCCGTAATCTTTGCGTCTTAAGCGGCGACGCTCACATGCTCGCCATTGATGACGGCGCAAACAACCTCTACGGCCCGTCGGGTCGGCCGCTGTTTCCGGTCTTTCAGGCCGCGGCCCTCGACCGCAAGGGCTCGGTCAAAGGTGGGCCCTACAGCCATGGCACCTTCCCGGGCCCGGGCCAGTTCGGGCTGATGCGCGTGGTGGACGAAGGTGGTCAGGACGTCCGGGTCGAATGGAGCGGTCACAACCACAAGGGAGAGGAACTAGTGCGGCACAGCTTCACCGTGACCGTGCCCTCGACTGATCGAACCTGATCGGCACAGGTCAGGACAGCAGTGCCTCGCTCATTCTTCCTCCTTAGCTTGGCCTGACTCCTGGCTACCGCGCGGTCGGCCGCTCCTCCTCGGAATCGATTTTCCTGCGATCGATCGAACGCATTGACCTCCCCCGAAATTCAACTACCGACGTCTAATGCAAATCGTCCGCATAACCATCCTCTCCCTTGCCGTCACCGCAGCCTCTTTCGCCGCCAAGTTCGACGGCATGTGGACCGGCGAACTTACCACCCAGAATGGCGCGATGGTCATCACGTTGAGCCTGAAGGCCGAAGGCGAAAACCTCACCGGCACCGTTGAAACGCCCATGGGCGTCGCGGCGATCAAAGAGGGTAAGATCAAGGGCGACGAACTCTCCTGGGTGACCGTGTTGGAGCGCAACGGCAACTCCATCCAAATCATCAACAAAGCCAAAGTCACCGGGACCGAAATGAAGGTCACCGTTTCCGCCGAAGGCCGCGACGGCTCCGCAGAATTCACGGTCAAGCGATCGAGCTAGGCGTCCCGCGCCCCCAGGTACATGCCCGACGTTTCGACGCGGCCTTCAAGCGCACAGGACCACCCCTCGCGCCCCGCCCCGACTCTTTGCTGATCCACGGTTGCCCATCCTCGCGTCGATGGTGGAACGCCGCCCGCGTCCGTTTCTGGGAAATCAGCCCGCTCTGCCGCAGCGTGGGTTCCCCGGGTACTCCTTCGACTTCGCCACTCGGTCCTCCCCGGCTATGCTCGCCCCCGAAACCGCAGCCACCCCTACCCGGCCCCATCCCCCTCGTCGTCCGGTTCCCGACCCGACGCCCTGAGGCCGCGCGGCCCCAAGCGAGCAATCTTCGTGTTCACCCGCACCTTCACCGCCAATTGGGATCGCTCGCTTTTCCGGCCCATCCGGGGCCGCGCCCGGGCCTGGCCCCGCCCTCCTCGCCTCGCGGTTGTCTTGGCGGCGCTCATCTTTCCCCTCAGTGCAGCGCCGGCAGTAACCCCTAGAGCGGAGGCCAACGTGCCGACGGGCCGGCTGGTGATTATGGGCGGCGGGACCTCGCCGGCTTGGCTGCATGCCAAGATTCTCCGTCTCGCTGGCGGAGCCGATGCTCGCGTGCTCGTCGTCCCGTTTGCTAGTGCGGTCAATGACGGGCAGGCGACCCGTACCGCCTTCGTGACCGCTGGCGCCAAAAACGTCGCCGTGCTCCGAGCGGGCGATCCGGCCAGCGCCCTCGCGTCGGTGGGTGCTGCGGATGCGATCTGGTTCAATGGCGGCAGCCAGACCGCGCTCATGGCTGCGCTCAGCCAGCTCGGGATCGTCGAGGCCATCCGCGAGCGCCACCGTAGCGGCGCCGTCATCGGCGGCACCAGTGCCGGCGCCGCGGTGATGTCAAAGGTGATGATTGCTGGTGCACCGCCTCGAGCCGGTGAAATCCCTCCCTTGGGCGAGGGCCTCGGCTTGTGGCCGGAAACCGTCATAGATCAGCACTTCGCGCAACGCAACCGCGAGCCCCGCCTGCGTGCGACCGTGCAAAAGCACCCGAAGCTTGTCGGCGTCGGGATAGACGAGAGCACCTTCGTCGTGGTTGCCGGGAACGAGATCGAAATCGGCGGCATCGGAAACGTCACCGTCCTCGACTTGCGCTGGGGCGCAGAGTTGCAGCGCTTCCAACTTCGCGCGGGGGATCGCTGGAATTTTCGCACGCCGCGGAAGTAGCCGGGGTGTAACCCCGGCAGGCCGGCGCTGAGGCGCCCGTTTTGGAAGTCAGACGGGCGGGGGCAGCCGGTTGCCAGTTGCACGGGCAGGTTCGGCGCCCGACCCACCCGGCAGACGCAAGGGCCACTGGCCGAAGCCTCGGCGCGGCAGGCCGCTTGCGCGGACCCCGAAAACTGCGCCGGGAAGGCTTTACCGTGAGCCGCAAGGAGGTGCAGCGGGGGCGTTGGAACGAATTTTACGGCTTGAGACCAAGCAGACGCCAGACTTCGGCCTCGAGCCGGCCACCGCGCAGGTTCACGACGGCGATCATGCCATCGCGCCCAACGAGCAGCACGTGGGGAATTGGACCCACGCCGTAATGCATGGCGTACTTGCTGAGTGATCGCCACCTGCAAGAGCTTGATCACATCGCCGAGTTTAGGGTCTCGCCGCGGCCGCCTTGCCTTCCGTCCGCTCCCGCCGCCGCTCAGGTCCGCACCTGCCGCGCCAGGATCTGCACGGTGGAGGCGATCCGGTCCTCGACGTCGCCGGCCCAGCGCAGCGCGGGCCGACCATACTCGTACAGGCTGAAGCCGCCTTCGTAGCCGCCCTCCTCCCAAACCCGGCGGGACGGAATGTAGGCGATCATGTCATCGGCGTAGCCGCACACCCAAGTGCCGGGGCCGAACTCCCTTTTGAACCGGAGGGCATAGTCGACCACGGTTTCCCCGCCCGTCCCGATCATCAGGAGTTCGCCGCCCAAGCGCCACACGCGCACCGGATAGGGATAGCTGGGGGCAAACGGCCGCCCTGCCTCGAGTTCGCGCCGCATGCGCGCGGCCCACCGGGCGCGGATGACGTTCCGCGTGTCCTCGGCGAACGCGTCGAGTTCGTCCCGCGTCATCACGTGCAGGTAAGGTAGGTCCACATAGGCGAAGGCAGTGCGGAGGCCAGCCGTCACGATCTGCAGCGGCCCGCGCAGCGCCTCCTCCACGCCGGAGGCGAGCATGCGTCCGTAGCGCTCGCAGAGCGCGACATTGCGCCGCGGGAGCGGATTCTGGTCCCCGCCGCACGTGTTCACGAACATCGCGAGGGCTTTTGGGTGCTGCCGTTCGATCTCGATCTGGGCGAAGCCGGGGTAGTCGCCGCACCACTGGGTGAAGCTCAGCGTCGTGGGATGGCAGGCGTAACCGAAGAGCACCGCCACGGTGCGGCCGTCGGGTCGCGAGACTGCCAGCACCGGCACATCGTGATCCACGGGGCCCTTAAGCGGCGCGCCTTGGGCGAGCAGGGCCGGCACGTCCGCCTCGCGGTTGTTGCGGCGGTTCACCGCGAACGTCGCCCGTCCGGCGCCCTGCGCCAGCCGGGCCGGGCCGAGATTGCCGAGCGCCTCGCCCACCAGGGTCACGACCCGCTGCACCATGAGCGCCGTGTACTCGTGCACCAGCCGGACCTGCTCGGGTTCCACCGGATAATAGTCCACCAGGTCATCGCCCAGCCGCGGACCGCAGTGGTTGTGAGAGAACGTGAACATGACCTGCGCGCGCTGCAGGCCGAACTGCCGGCGGAGGAGCGCAAACGCCTCGTCGCTCACGGCCTTGGGCACGCCTTGGAAATCGCTCGTGATGAGCACAACCCGGTTGCCCTGGCCATCCTGCAGCGCCAGCGCCTTCATCCACAGGTCGTGGAGTTTTCCCTCCGGGGCTCGCCGTGACCCGTAGCCCGCGAGCCAAACGGCAGTTTCAGGGGTGATGACGGCCTTGGCAGCCCCCGCCTGCCAGTCGGCCGCGGAAGTGCCCTCGGCCGCCGGCGCGACCCACCCCCGGCCGAGCCCCGCGAGCGTACCCGCAGCGGCGGCCCGAGCCGAATGTTGCAGGAAGCGGCGGCGCGTAGTGACGGGGTTCATCGCGGGAGGAGAGATGGAAGCCAATACTGAGGCTGGCAAAAACCCGGAGCGGGGAAAACCTACGGGGGCAGGCAGCCCCTGCAACCCCGCAGTCAAACCCGCGAGGCACGCCCGCTCCGAAAGTGCCCCTGAGGCCGGCGAAGATCGGGGGCGCGAGGCGGTTGACCGTGCCCGGCCGCTGGAACTGAAGAGCGCCTAGTAGGCGCTGATGCCGGCCAGAAACCGGCCCTGTCGCACCGCCCCACGCCGGCCTTCCTCCGCACGGGGCGCCGCGGCGGCGCGGTTGCCGCCAAGCCCGCCATTGAGCGACCCGGTCCCGACTAATCGTTCCGGCCGGACGGGCGCACCGACCGGCAATGGCCGCCGGCGTATCGCCAGCACGCAACGCCGCTTCCAACTCAAGGCGTTCCTCCAAGTTCAAATGGGCTTTGGCCGCGGTTTATCCTCTGCGTGCGCGCCGCAGCGGGGGCAAACTCAGGAACGCGCGGAAGGCCGCCCGGCCGGTGCTCCGCTCATGCCTGAGACCTGAAAACAGGCTCGCCCGGGAGGATACCAAAAAAAGGCGTGAAATTCGTTCGTCATGCTCGGTGCATTTGTTCCACTGACAGCTTCGAACTCATTCTTGAGCGCGCCTCCCATGCTCACCACCGAAGCCCTCACCAAACGTTTCCCCAGCGCGGCCGCGCTCGCTGTGGACAACCTCACGCTCAACGTCGCGCCCGGCGAACTATTCGCGTTGCTCGGCCCCAACGGCGCCGGCAAGACCACCACGATCAACTGCCTGCTCGGCTTCGTCACCCCCGACGCGGGCCGCGCCCTCATCGACGGGCTGGATGTCACGCGCGAGCCGCTCGAGACCAAGCGTCGCGTGGCCTACATTCCCGAACAGGTCAACCTGTACGGCTACTTCAGCGGCGTGGAGAACCTCGCGTACTTCAGCGAACTCGCCGGCCACCGCTACCCCGACGCTGGACTGCGCAAATTTCTGGCCGTGGCCGGCCTCGAGCCTGCAGCCCACGACCGCCGCGTCGCCGGCTACTCCAAGGGCATGCGGCAAAAGGTCGGCATCGCCATCGCCCTCGCCAAGCAAGCGAAGGCCCTGCTGCTCGACGAACCGACCAGCGGACTCGACCCGAGCGCGAGCCACGAGTTCAGCCAGTTGCTGCACCAATTGCGCGAACAGGGCCTCGCCATCCTGATGGCCACCCACGACCTCTTCCGCGCGAAGCAGGACGCCACGCGCGTCGGGATCATGCGCCACGGTCGGCTGGCCCACATTCTCACGGCCGACGAACTCGGCCACACCGATCTTGAGAAACTCTACCTCGAAACTATGGGCAACTGACCCACCCGCGGTCGCGCGCCTGCACGCCAAACGTAGCGTTCCCTGCGCCCCTACCGCGCGGAGCCGCAGCCCAGCTCGCGCTCCAGGAAGTTCGAAACTCGAACCGAATTCCGCCCGAACCGCACCAATTCCTACCCCTCGGTCCTTTGGTTGGCCCGAGGCGCAGCCTCGCTCGGTGACACCATCCCACCCGCCACTCTCTCCTCATGATTGCCACTATCGTCCGCCACACGTTCGCCGAGCTGGTCCGTGACGGCCGCTTTCGACTCACCGCCGCTCTGCTCGTTGTCCTTGCCCTCGTCGCCGGCCTCGCTGGCTGGCAACAGGTCCGCGCGTTGCACGCCGAAGCTGCGGCCGCCGGCACCGGCGAGCGCGGTCGCTGGCTGGGTCAAGGCGGCAAGAACCCGCACGCCGCCGCGCACTACGGCACCTACGCGTTCAAGGCCCCGCGCCCGCTCGCCGTGGTTGATCCCGGGGTGCAGGCCTATCTCGGCAGCGCCGTCTTCCTCGAAGCCCACCGGCAGAACGAGCCGCTCCACCGCCCCGCCCAAGACGGCACCGCGCTCCAACGTTTCGGTGACCTCAGCCCCGCCCTGGTTGGCCAGGCCCTGCTGCCCCTCCTAGTGATTCTGCTCGGCTACGCCGCCTTTGCCGGCGAACGCGAGCGCGGCACCCTCCGCCAGCTCCTTGCCCTCGGCGTGCAACCGCTTCACCTCCTCGTGGGCAAGGCGCTCGGCTGCATCGCCGCACTCACCCTCGTGCTGGTCCCGCTGGCCGCCCTCGGCGTCGCCGCTGCCGCCTTGCTCGCTCCACCGGGTCAGCAAGGCGACGAACTCCTGCGCGCCCTCGCTTGGGTCGCCGTCCACACGATCTACCTCGGCGCCTTCCTCTTTCTCACGCTCGCCGTCTCCGCGCTCGCCCGCTCCGCTCGCACCGCCCTCGTCGTCCTTCTCGGCTTCTGGCTGATCGGCGTCGTCGCCCTGCCGCGCGCCCTCTCCGATCTGGGACGCTCGCTGCACCCCACCCCGTCCAGCCTCGCGTTTCGCAACGAACTCGACGCGGCTCTAGGCGATCCCCACGGGCGCGAAACCCTTGAAGCCCAGCGCGTCGCCATCCTCAAGCAATACGGCGTCTCCCGCACGCAGGACCTTCCCATCAACTGGTCTGGCATCGCGCTGCAGTTTGGCGAAGAGCGGGCCAACCAGATCTTCGATCGTTTCTTTCAGGGTCTGTGGGCCACGCTGGCCGCCCAGGATTCCATTTTTCAGCTCGGGGCGATCGTCTCGCCCGCCCCCGCGATCCAGCTTCTCTCGCAGGCGCTCGCTGGCAACGATACCGCGCAGCACCTCAACTTTCTTACTCAAGCCGAGCAGCACCGCCGGGAAATGCAACGCACGCTCAACGGCGCCCTACGCGACAGCAAGGGCTCTAACGCCGCCTTCGACTGGAACCGCATTCCCCCGTTCGGGTTTTCGCCGCCGCCCATCACCTCCGCGCTCGCTCCCCTGCTCCCGAGCCTCGCCTTTCTGATCGCTTGGTTCGCCGCGACCGCCGTCGCAGCCACCGTCGCCGTCCGCCGGCTTCGCGCCTGATCGCAACGCTCTGCGCCTTTCCACTCCCGTTTGCCCATGCCCACCTTGCTTCGCCTCGAATGGCGTCACGTTCGCCGCGACCTTGCCTTCTGGCTCGCCACCCTGCTGCTCGTCGCGGCCCTAATCTACGGCCTCGCCAACGGCCTCGCTTGGACACGCTTTCAAGCCTCCACCATTCGCCAGGCCGAGACCCTCGCCGCTGAGCGCCTCGCTGCCGCCCGCACCGATGCCGCTAAATTCGACCAGGCCCCGCCGGCCAACCTGAGCCCCAACCTCGATCCGCGCGATACCCGCGGCTTCGAGTTCAATTACCTGCGTCGCTTCGCGGTTCTCCCTCAGGCCCCGGCCGCGGCCCTCGCCGTGGGCCAAAGCGACCTGTTGCCTTCCCTCCATCGTGTCACCTACCGCCCACGCGACTCATTTCTGCACAATTACGAAATTGAGAATCCGCTCCGGCTCATGCTCGGCCGTTTCGACGCGACCTTTGTCGCCCTTTACCTGCTGCCGCTCGCGGTGATCGTGATCGCCCATGGTCTGCTCGCGCGCGAACGCGCCGGCGGCACGCTCGCCCTGCTCCAAGCCCAACCGCTTTCGCTCACCCGCTGGCTCGCCGCCCGGTTTTTCCTGCGTGGCGGAATCCTGCTCGGCGTTTTCGCCGTCGCCACCTGGGCCGGTTGGCTCGGCTTGGGCGGCGCGCCTTCCGCCCTCGGCGCCGTTACCGTGTGGCTCGCCCTCGTCCTCGCCTACGGCGCCTTCTGGTTCGCTCTCGCCTGGTTCGTCGCCAGTCACAGCACCAGCGCCAGCGGCTCCGCCCTCTCCCTTGCCGCCACTTGGCTTTTCTTCGTCATCCTCTTTCCCGCCGGCCTGAATCTCGCCCTCACGCAGCTCTACCCCCCGCCTTCCCGCGCCGCCTTTCAGGATGAGTTGCGCGAAGGCACAGACGACGCTTCGCGGCGCGGCAGCCAACTCCTCGCCCAATATCTTGAGGATCACCCCGAACTCGCTCCCGCAGGCAAGCCAGGGAATGAAAACGACTTCTTCCGCGTTCGTTTCGCGGTGAACGCCGAGGTCGAGCGCCTCGCCGCTCCTCTCCGCGCCGCCTTCACCGCGCAGCTAGGTCGCCAGCAAACCGCCATCGAACACCTCCGCTGGCTGTCCCCCACCCTCGTCCTTCACCATGAATCCCTTGTCCTCGCCGGCACTGACCGCGCCCGACACCAGCGCTGGCTCGCTGCCATCGGCGATCTCCACACCCGCACCGTGGACTTCTTCGCCCCGCGCCTACTTCGCAGCGCCAACTTCCGCGATTACGACCAGGTCCCCGCGCTCGATTTCCGCGAACCGCCTCCGCAACGGATCGCCTTCCTCGCCGCGCTCGCCGCCCTGCTGATCCCTGCCTCCGCGCTGCTCCTTCTGAGTGGCAGACGGGTCGGGTTGTAATTCGCGACAGGCGGCACGTGGACCTCAGGCAGGCCGCCTGAGCGGGCCCATCGAGACCAAAATACCGCGATGGCGCACTGGGGAGCACGGGGCGGGACGAAACCTACAACCGGCGGGGCGTCCAGTCTGGCGCTCAAATCGTCCACCGGGCTCCGCGTTACAGGTTTCGTCCTGAACCCTTCGCCTCAACCGCGCTTCAGAACTCGAACGTCGACCGCAGATTGAACACACGGCCCTGTGGGGCCACCCAAGAGGCAATCGAGCCATCCGGCTGTGCCATCACGGGCACGAGATCGCCCTCATTCAGCAGGTCGCGGACGTTCAACTGGACCGACCAGCGCACGCGTTCGCGCCAGATTCGGCGCGTGTAGCCTACCCAGCCGTCGAACTTGAGCTCCGCGGGACCCCGGTACGGGCGCGTAAGATCGGGCACGGCAATCGTCCCGCCATCCTGCCGAACGTCGATGATCGGGTATCCAACCGCGACCTTGTCCTGCCAGCGGGCCGCCCCACCCACATTCCAGCCGCCAAGCAGGGAGCCGCGGGCAAAGGTGTAGTTGCCGATCGCGTTGAATCGCCAGCGACGCAACTCGGAGACCGATTGCCCCTCACGCGCCAGGGTGGCGTTCACGGCATTGAGCAAGGTTTCGACCACACGGACGCGCACCGGCTGGCTGGACTCGTCCGCGATGAGATCGCCCGTCGCGCCAGTCGTCCACTCGGCAATCCGCAGCTTCAGGTACTCGCGGGTCGCCGGGGCGATGTTCGCGCGCATCGCCTCCTGCTGGCTCGCGTTGAACGCGAGGCGAAGCCGGTTGGTGGGATTGAAGCTGGACTCGAACTCGAAACCCTTCGAGGTGGCACTCTCGGTATCGGACAGGTTACCCGGCCGGGCGAAGGCAACGTTCACGCCGCTGGGCTGCGCGGGAGAGGCGATCTGCTGCCAGTTAACGAGCTGCTTCAGAAAGTCGGGCGGTCCCTTGTACCCGGCCGCCGCAAGGGCCGCCGGGGTGTTATAGCGTACGATCCGCGCGTCGGTCTCGATTAGGAAGCCTTGGTAGCCGAGCGAGGACCGCACCGAGTCAGTCTGGAACCAATTAAACTTCGTCTGCAGCCGCCCGTTAAACAGCGACAGGCTGAAGCCGCGGTCCTCCGTGAGGCCGCCGGGCGGCATAATCGGCTTGCCGAAGGTGTCTATGCGGGCGCTGGCGGGCTGGAAGTTCTCCGAGCGACTGTAGTGCAGCGAAAACCCCACGGAGCGCGCGAACCGCAGGAACGGCGGCCGCTGCAACACGATGCCACGGCTCCAGATGCTCTGCTCGAAGACCGAGTCGGGCTGCGCCGGCAGGCGGAAGGCGGGGCTGGAGGAATCGATAAAGTTGAAGCGATCCCGCACGTCTTGGCCAAGGTTGTTCCGGAAATCCTCCACGCGATCCTTGCGCCAGCCGATCGTGCCCACGATCCATTCCCCGCGGAGCAGGCGGCCCTGGTAGACAAAAGCCTGCGAGTCGATCCGCTGGCGCCGGATCGCGCCCCCGGTCGCCGTGCGGCTGAACACCTCATCGTCGATCACGTAGTTGACCGACACGGAACGCGTGCGCCACTGGCGCGCGGCGGAGTCCCAGTACCAGCCGGTCGCGGAGGGGGCGCGCATCTCGGCCTGGATGCCCTTCAACCCGATCCCTCGAGGGCTCGCCAACTGGGCAAGGCTTGGCCCGATGTAGACCACCGTACGGACCATGCCCTCCTCGGAGTTGATGTCGTCCCGGGAGCTGACCGGGTTCACGTTGGCGCGCAGCGAGGTCACCCAGCCCTCGTCGAGGCTGTTCGCGGAACCGTAGCTCGATTCCTCGAGCCGGTAGCCGCTGCCGAACCCGGTGAGCTGATGGCGCCCAAGCCAGCCCAGCCGCGGCGACACACGCGCGAAGTCGAGCTCGCCAAAGGCCGTCGCTCGGACCGAGCGACGATCGGACGAGGTCGTGGAGCGCGTGTTGGCGCTCGCGACGAATGGGCGGCCGAAGTTCGGGTTGGGGACGCCCCACGGAAGGGTCGTGTTGACGTCGATGCTGATGTTGTAGCCCCGGCCGCCGGGGAACATGTCGAAGAAACTGCGCGCCATCGCCTCCCGGCTGAACGCCGCCTCGGCGCCCAGGCTTCCCCACGGGAACCGCCACGTGTGCTCATAACTGACGTTGCCCGCTTGGAAGCGCTCCCACTCGCGCTTATTTGGACCATCCAGCAGCTCGTTGCGCCAGTCGAAGATGGAAAAGTCGTTCAGGGCATCATCGGCATAGAAAGACCCGCGCTGGATGCCTGAGCGGGCCGCGGTCGCGCTGGGGAACCACTGGTCGCCCTTCGTGATCGAGACCATGTTAGCTTGGAAGCCGAGCGCAGGGTTGCCCCCGGGGGTGCGCGGAACCCCGACCAGCGTATTCCACGCCAGCATCAGTCGCGCCGGATCGGCCGAAGTCGACGACTCGTACACCACCGCCGGCTGCGCGAACCACTCACCGGGAGCTCGCAGGATGTCGCGATTGATCAGATTAAAATCCACCGTCCCCGGGCTGTGGGTGGCCTTGCTGAACGGGGCCGACCACCAGCGCGTGAGGTTGTCGCGCGGAGCGTCGCTGCGGGGACGGTTGGCGTCGACCGCTCCCTTCTCCAGACTTGCGCGGAGGGCGCCGCCCGGGAGCACCGACAGGCGCACGGCAGCGTAGGCACGGCGGTCGCGCTCGTACGCAAACTTCTGCTGGAACTGCTCCCTTTCGTCCAGCCCGGCGATCCGCACCCCGAAGCGGCCGGGGATGAGGACGCGATCCACGTCGAGGGTGAAGCGCGCGCTGCCAAATGAGCCGAGGTTGGCCTCCACTCGAGCCAAATTGCGCAGCTCTGGCTGGATCAACTGCGTGTTGATGATGCCGCCCGGACTGCCGAGACCGAACAGGGTGGCGTTGGGCCCGCGATTGATCTCCACGCGCGCTGTGTTGTAACTGTCGAAGACCGTGACCGTCGGGAAATAGTCGCGCGTGAGGTCCGCCCGGGCCAGCCCGCGGACGCGGTTATTGTTCTGCGGCTGGCGCGTCACCTCGGTGTAGATGGCGGGGCTGCCAATCGCGGCGCCAGAGTAGTTGCCTCCCACCCCTCCCGCCTCGGTGTTGGCCGTGTAGACGAGGAGCTCGACCGGGTCGGTCGCGTGCACGTCGTTCATGAACTCCCGGGTGACGACGGAGATCGGGTTGGCGAGATCCTTCAGTTCGGTGCGAATCCGGGTACCGGCCAACGAGGAGGTGGCCGCGTAGCCGAGATCCTTCTCGGAGGTAATAACGAAGGCGGACAGCTCCACCACACCCTCCTTGGGCGGGACCGGGGGGGAAACCGCTTGCGCGACCAACGCAGCGGAAAGCAGGGGCAGGAGGAAAGCGCCGGACAGCGCACCGGGGAGCAGGAGGGATTTTTTCATCAGGGGGTAGAGGGAAGGGAAACTGAAGGGGAGCAGACGACTCAACGACGATTTACAGCCGTCACAGTAAGGGGTCAGGCCAGCGCAAGGTGCATTGAGGAACATTCGATCGAGGCCACTCGGATGCTGGCCCGCTCAAATCCCGCCTCTCCTACCGGGAATTGGGAGGAAGCGAGTCTGGCACGCGCGTCCAGCACGGGCTTGGTCCCGCCCATGCCTCGCCGTCGTCGGATGCAGTATGAAGGTGCCCTCTATCACGTGATCAACCGCGGGAACTATCGCCTGCCGGTATTCGGTTCGCCGGGCGCCGCCCGCGCCTTTGCCGCAACCCTCGCTGCGGCAAGCGCGATGCACCGGTGGCGGATCCACGCATACGCCGTGATGCGGAATCACTTGCATCTGGCACCGCAGACCCCGCAGCCAAATCTGGCCGCGCGTATGCACTGGCTGGAGAGCACCTTCGCCACCCGCTTCAACCGGTTCCGCTCCGAAAACGGCCATGTGTTTCAGGGTCGCTATGTGTCGCTGCTGGTCGAGGATACCGCGGCGCTTTTCCAAGTGATCAACTACATCCACCTCAATCCGGTGGCCGCCGGGCTCGTCGAGCCCCGCGCGGCGGCAGATTTCCGCTGGAGCAGCCCCCGGCGTTTGGCTCGCGGCCCCCGGCTCACCTGGCGGGCGGCCGAAGTCCCGCTGCAGCAGCTCGGTCTGCGCGACGCGCCAACCGATTGGGAGACCTACCGGCGCTATCTGGAAACCCTGGCGGGCGATCCGGAGGAACAGGAGCGCCAGGAATTCGACCAACTCTCCTCCGGCTGGGCCGCATTCGTAGCAGAACCCGCCTCCATCTGAGCATGCGCGCCGTCAATCTCAGCCTCCGCTTCGTCGCTCTCCTGGGTGCGCTGCTGCGCGTGCCCCTGTCAGCCGCCACCCCGCCCGCCTGGGAACGCCTCGCGCCGCTGCCTGTCGGCAACGGCGGTTTCGTCGGCGCCGCGCTCGGCGGTGAAATCATCGTTGCCGGCGGCACCACCTGGCAGGGCGACACCAAGCGGTGGCTCGCCCAAATTTGGGCTTATTCGCCAGCCCGCAACACCTGGCGCGAGGCCGGCCGCCTGCCGGCGCCCCTCGCCTACGCGGTCAGTACGCAGGTGGGCGAGACGTTGTGGTTCGCCGGCGGCTCGTCCCGGGAAACCACCCACCGCACGCTCTGGACGATGGACGCGAGCAGGACCCCGCAACTGGTCTCGCGCCTCGAACGCGGGTTCGTCTACGCCGCCGGCGCTCGCGTCGGCCTGACGCTTTACGCCGTCGGTGGCACCGACGATCAGGGCAGGCTGGACCGCATCACGAATCAGTTCCTGGCCATCGACCTGAAGTCCGGCGCCATCACCCGTCTGGCCGACTACCCGGAAGCGAGCCTGACGACGGCAACGGCCGCGGCCAGCGGCGGTGAGATTTTCGTGTTCGGCGGCGCGCGTTGGGACGCCGCCAAGGGCACCGTCGTGAATCACACGACGGCGCACGCCTATGCGGTCGGTGAGCAGCGTTGGTCCAGCCTGCCGGCCCTGCCGCATCCCGGACGCGGATACACCGCGGTGACGCTGGACGACCGGCACATCTTCCTCGCCGGCGGCTACCGGAGCGACGTCGTCGAATTTACCGCTGATGCCTACATTTTCGACCGCGAGCGGAAGACCTACACCCCGACGACGGCGCTGCCCTACGCCGGGATGGTCGGCCTGGTCACCGACGGCCCGTGGCTCTACTGTCTCGGCGGTGAGGACCGCAAGAAACACCGCACCGACGCCGTGTACCGGATCCGCTGGGCCAGCCTCCTGCCCGCTCCGCGCTGAGGCCGCACCGTGAGGCCGATGATCACCCGGGCAGTGCACATCTGAGCAGGAGTCGAGCAGTTGAGGCCGCGGACGCCGGCGGGGGAAAGGCCGGGCGGGGGTGGGTTAGGGCATAAGGGCGGCTGGCAGGAGTGAGGAGCGGGGAGTGGGGAGCGAGGAGAGCGGAAGACTGAAAGCGGAGGGCGGATGACGGAGGACGGGGCAGCGGTTCCGAGGGCGCCTTCCTAGGACCTTGGTCGGGTCCTTCAGGACTGGATTTTTGACCGAAGATCTCAGCGCACGCTCCTGAATAGCCTTAAGCATATTCAACATTGTCATGACTTCGTTATGACTTTAATCGCACAACTCCCATGCCCCATATGCTAGAGCCCTGCTACGCAATCACTTACAAGCGCTGGTGCGGGCGGACGGAATCGAACCGACGAGACCTGCTTGGAAGGCAGGAGTTTTACCACTAAACTACGCCCGCATCGGCGTTCCCACATGCTCCCGCCGGATCGCAGGGCGGTCAAGCGCGGATGCACCCACGCTTTGCCGCTGGCCCCTCCCCCACCCGACTGATAGCCCTCACCCCCGATGCCTCAGGACCTGCTGCTGCTCCGCGACCTCGAAACTCCGTGCGGGTACAAGGGGCTGCTGACGGGCCAGTTGGGGCCGCTGGAGGCGATCTTCGCCCGCTGGGGCTGCCGCGGAAAGGCCGGGCGATGAACCTCGTCCTGTTCACGCCCGACGAGCCCGGACGGCCGCTGCCGCGGACGGACCGCCGGGTGGCGCACGTGCTGGGAGTGCTGCAGCGCGGGCTCGGGGAACCCTTCGCGGCGGGGATCTTCGGTGGGCCGCCGGGCCGGGCGTGGCTGAGCGCGCTGGACGCGGCGACGGCGACCTTCGGTTTTACGCCGGAGCCAGAACCGCCGCGAGGGCCCGCGGGGCGGCTGATCGTGGGCCTGCCGCGGCCCCAGACCGCGCGGGACGTGCTGCGGGACGCGACGACCCTCGGGGTCGCGGCGCTGGACTTTGTCCTGACCGAGAAGGGGGATCCCAGCTACGTGCAGAGCACGCTGTGGCGTTCTGGCGAGTGGCGGCGGCACATGGGGCTCGGACTGGAGCAGGCCGTGGCCACGCGGCCGCCGGAGGTGACGTGGGGGCGGGCTCTGGCGGAGGTGCTGGCGACGCTGCCGGCAGAGGGCGCGCGCGTGGCGTTGGACAATTACGAGGCGGAGGGGCCGCTGGGGCCGCGGCCAGCGCCGTGGGTGCTGGCGGTGGGCGGCGAACGGGGCTGGGGGCCGGGAGACCGGGCGGCACTCCGGGCGCACGGGTTCCGCCTGAGGCACCTCGGGCCGCGGGTGCTCCGGACGGAGACGGCCTGCGTGGCCGGGATCAGCGTGCTGGGGGCGGTGGATGGGGCGTAGGTCGGACGAGGCTCAGCCCTTCGCCAGGCTCAGGGCGGCGGGGCCCTTGGGGAACCTCATACCTTCGCGCTGTTGTCGCACTTGTAGTGAACTTGGGAACGGCGCAGCCCGTGGGCGCGGAGGGCGGCGGTTTGGGCGGGGTCGCGGGTCGCGAGGGGGCTGCGCGCGGCGCTCGGGGCCGCTTCCGCCGCGGCCGCCAAGGCCGCCACACAAAGGGCCAGCTCCGCCCGCGCTTCCAGGCGACGGGCAGGGAAACCCGCGTGGCGGACCAACCAATGGGTAACCGCAGGAAGTGGTTCGAGACTCATCCGGAGAGGGCGGCGCGCCAGGCGTCAGGTTGAAAGCCGGCCAAGGCCACGCCAGGGCCCAGCAGGAACGGCCGCTTGATCAGGTTGCCGTTGCCGGCCAGCAAGGCGAGCGCCTCGCCGACCGAAAGCGTCGGGAGACGCTCCGACATCCCGAGGGCGCGGTAGTCGCGGCCGGAAGTGTTGCAGAGCCGGCGCAGGTCGCCGTCGAGGGCCGCCAGCGCGGTGCGGAGCTCGGCGGGCGACGGGGGCGTCTCGCGGATCGGGACCTCCGTGAAGGCGTGGCCGGCGTCGCGCAGCCAGCGGGCGGCCCGGCGGCAGGAATCGCAGTTGGCGTAGGCGTAGAGCTTCAGCATCGGGCGGGCCTCACTTCACCCAGGAGGAATCCTGGACCACGAACTGCCAGCGGTCCCGGTACCGTCCTAGTTCGCCGTAGCAACGCAGGGTGGCGCCGGCGGGGTGGTCGGCGCGGAGGCGCCGGCGCAGGTCCTCGTCGAAGCTCCAGATATCATAGGTCTCGCCGCGGAACTCGACCATCAGGCGCTCGCCGGGGAGCACGCGGCCCTCGACGCGGAAGATCCTACCCTTGTTGGGCTCAGTGCGGATCGAGGCGTCCGGGGCGAGCCGGGAGACGTCGACCGCGAGGCGGGGCAGGTCGAACGAGGCGTAGTTGGTGGCGCGGCGGGCGGTGCCGCTGGTGCGGCCATCGGAGGGGTTGCGGAGTTCGACCCATTGGTCGGGGCGGCCGTCAGGGACCGTGCGGAAGCGGGCGGAGATGGGGAAGTGGTCGGAGGCGCCGCGGCCGGCGGGGCCGGTGAATTGCCAGCGCAGCGGGAGGCCCTTAGCATCGGCGTTGAGCCCCTCGAAGATACCAACCGCAAAGGAGTTATCGATGTACTGGACGCCGGCGCGGTCGTAGAGTCCGCGGGAGATGAGGAGGTGCATCAGCGTGCCCCATTCGCCGCGGTAGGTGTCGCTGCCGCGCCGGGCGGCGGGGACCTCGAACCAGAGGTTGTAGAGGCCGGGGCCGGGGCGGCGGACGGCGAGTTCATCACCTTGGGAGCCGAGGATATCGTTGATTCCGGTGCGGCTCATCCGGGGGTAGCGGAGGCGCTGGTTGTACTGGGAATTCAGGTCGCCGCCGAGGATCAGGTCGGCCTGCGGGTCGGAAGCGAGGAGTTCATCGAGGCGGCGGCGGAGCGTGCGGGCATTCTCGACCCGGGTGGGTTCGGTGGCGGGGTCGCTAGCGCCGGACTTCCAGTGGTTGGCGAAGACGCGGAAGCGGGCGCCGTCGACCTCCAGTTCCACCTCGAGGATGGCGCGGGCGTCGACCGTGGGGTGCGAGCGGGTTGAGCGTACGGGGAAGCGGGTGAGGACGGCGCAGCGGATTTCCTGGGGACGAGTGGCGCCGGCAGCGGAGACCGCGTCGGCCACGACCACCTCGAAGCCGGTGAGGCCGGCGTCACGCAGGGCGTGGAGGAGGAGGGCCTCGGCGGGGAGGTCGGCGACCGCAGGGGAGAAGCGGGGACCGAGGAGATCGGCGAGCGAGACGCCGGCGAAGGGGGCGAGGAGGGCGGCGTAGTCGGGGGGCGTGGGGCCGGACGTGCGGTCGACCTCAAGTTCACTGAGCAGGACGACGTCGGGGCCCCGGCCGGTCTCGTACTGGGCGAGCACGCGGGCGATCGGA
>VHCI01000062.1 GCA_016871775.1 Verrucomicrobiota bacterium
CCCGCGCGGGCGCCCTTGCGATCGGAGAACAGGAGGTCCGGGTCGCCGTCCCCGTCAAAGTCGTGCACGAGGAGGGACATCACCCAGTCCGCGGCGCGCAGGGGAATGAAGGTCCAGTCCGCGACCGTGCCCGGATCCGCCGGGGCCCGCAGCCAGCCCAGGGGGCTGCCGGCGCCCTTCGCGGCGACGATCAGATCCGGACCGTGTTCGCCGTCGAGCTGCAGCGGCAGCACCTGCATCCAGGGATGGCGGCCGGCCAGCGCGGGGAAGGCGGTCGTCCGCCACCCGCGGGACTCAAGCAGGTCGGCGCCCACGGGCGGTGGCCGGTGCCAATAGACCGTACGCGTCCGGCCCTCGGTCGCGCTGATCACCTCCAACCGGCCGTCGCCGTCGAGGTCCGCGAACACGGCATCTTCCGCGTCGTTGACCTCGCCCACCGTCACGGCGGGCCAGGGCGCGCGCACCCGCGCGGGGCCCGGATGGAGGTAGGCGCGGACGACGCCGCCCTCCTCCCAGCCGGTGACGAGGTCCGGCCGGCCGTCGCCGTCGAGGTCGCCGACCTTGATGCCGTCCGCGCCGCGGGAGGAGGCGTCGATGACGTGCCGCGTCCACGGCGGTCCGGGCGCGCGCGCGACCTCCGCCGCGGGCAGGGCCGCGGCGCCCAGCAGGGCAAGGCAGGCGGCAGTCAGGCGGCGCACCGGCGGTTCACTTGGCCTTCTTGGCTCCCTTGCGTGCGGCGGCCTGCTGCTGTTGCGCAGCAAACGCGACGGGGTCCATCCGGCGGAGGTCCTCCGCGCTCGGGCCGCCTCCGAACTGCTGCCAGTAGAGCTCCTTGAAGGGATTCACCTTCGGGCCGGTCGCGCCCTCGTTGACCATCAGGGGACGCGCTGTGGCCCACCAGTCGTCGAACCGCCGCTGCAGCGCCGCGACCACCTCCGGGTGCCGCGCGGCGACGTCCTGCTGCTGCCCCGGGTCGGCCCGCAGGTCGAATAACTGCCACGCGGGCGCACGGCCCCCCTCGAGGGAGACGAGTTGCCAGCGCGGGTCGCGGACGCTGCACGAGCGGTATTTCCAGTCGTCCGGCGAGGTGCCGAGGGGCCAGCGGCCGACGTGGGTGAAGAGCGTTCGATCGGCCCATATGGCGGCGGGGTCGGCGAGGAGCGGGACGAGGCTGCGGCCCTCGACCTGAGCGCGGGCCCGGGCGTCGAGCGGGGCGCCGGCGAGCTCGGCGAGAGTGGGCAAAAAGTCGAGGTGCGCGGTGAGGGCGGGGACGTCCGCGGGCCGCAGGCGCGCGGGCCAGCGCCAAAGGGAGGAGGAGCGGGTGCCGCCGAGCCAGGGGCTGCCCTTGGAGCCGCGCATCCCCGCGTTGAAGAGGCGGGTGCCGACGGTGCCGCCGTTGTCGTTCATAAAGACGACGAGGGTGTCGCGCGCGAGGCCCAGGGCGTCGAGGCGGTCGAGGAGCCGGCCGACGTTATCGTCGATGTTGGCGATCATCCCGAAGTACTTCGCGGTGTCCGCGTCGGGCACCTTGCCGGTGTAGCGGGCCTCGTCCTCCGGGCGGGCGTCGAGCGGGCCGTGGGGGGCGTTGGTGGCGATCCAGGCAAAGAAGGGGCGGTCGCGGCCGGCCTCGCCCAGCCAGGCCATCGCCCGGGCGAAGAACACGTCGGTGCAGTAGCCGGTCGTGCGCGTGAAGCGGCCGTTGTGGAGGATCGTCGGGTTGAAGTACGAGTTGCCGGGCGCGTCGCCGCAGGATCCCGGGTAGGTCTGCCCGATGCCGCCCGCCCCGTGGATGAACATCTCGTCGAAGCCGCGCCGGCTCGGCCAGAGGTCCGGCTCATCCCCGAGGTGCCACTTGCCGAAGATGCCCGTGCGGTAACCCGCCCCGCGCAGGATCTCGGCCGCGGTGACAGAGCCGGGCGCCAGCCGCTCGCGCTCGAGGATCGTGTGGGTGATGCCGTTCTTGAACTCGTGGCGGCCGGTCAGCAGGGCCGAGCGGGTCGGGCTGCAGGTGGGGCTGACGTGGAAATCGGTGAAGCGCACGCCCTCGCGGTGGAGGCGGTCGAGGTTCGGCGTCCGCAGCACCGGGTTGCCGTGGGCGGAGAGGTCCCCGTAGCCCTGGTCATCGGTGATGATGAAGATGATGTTGGGCCGCGCGCCGGCGAGTGGGCCGGGGGCGGCGGCTTGGGCGAGGGGCAGGGCGAGCAGGAGCGCGGCGAGCGCGCGGAGCGGGTAGGCCATAGGGGAAACGGGGTGGGGGACCGGCGGAAGTTGCTCGCCCGCCGCGGGCCTGTCAGGCCCAAAAGCCGCGGTTCAGAGCGGGAACCGCAGCGTGCGGCCCGGCACGGGCAGCGCGAACTCCTCGGCGGTGATCCCGGCGTGGCGCCGCGCGACTTCCCGCTCCGCCGCCGGCTCCCGAAGCCGTCGTCCGCGAGGGGGAAGAAGCCGAATTGCCTTGCTAGGCTGCGGCGGGCGCGGACGTCGCGGTGCACGCGCACCGCCTCTCCCACGTTTTCGTCCAGCGCCGGCATAAATTAGTGCCGGCGGTAAGCCCCGATGAGCAGGAGCGCGACCGCGAACGGCCCCAGTCACTTGCCAATCTCGCGGAAGAGCGGCGCGTAGCCGGAGTCCCCCGCGAAATACACCGCGCCTCCCGGCGCGCGCAGCGCGAAGCAGCCGCAGAGCGAAAGATCGCGGTCGGATAGGCCCCGCGCCGAGAAGTGCTGGGCCGGAGTGAAAGTGACGGCCTGACCGCCGCCCAAATCGGGCGCGCCCCACCATCAAAGTTCCACTAGCTCGATGATGCCCGCCGCCGCCAGCAGCCCGCGCTGGCCGAGGCCAGTCGCGACGCGCGCCGGTGCTGGGCCTGCAAGGCTGCAAGGGTCGCGAGGTCGAGGTGGTCGTAGTGGTTGTGGCTGAGCGGCGCGACGTCGACTCGCAGCAGGAAATTCAGGCACACGCTCGGGGGATGAACGCACCACGGCGTCCGCCCAGCAGCGTGGTGCCGGGGAAGAGAGGCAGGAGGCAGCGTCGGCGGAGCGGCATCGGGCGACGCTGCGCTGGGCGGAGCGCGGGGCTAGTGCCCGACGGCGAGCGGCGACTGCGGCATTGAAGCGTGCGCGGGAATCTTCACGGTGGCGGGAATGGGGCCTGCAACCACGGGACACTCGGGCGCGGACGGGCTGGTGCCCGGGCAGGAGCTGCGCGAGTACAAGCGCGGGGTCCGCGCGGCCGTCTCCGCCGGACGGCTGCTCACTGCGATTGAGGTCGCGCGCCTGCGCGCGGCCGCCGACCGCCGCGAGGGCCGGCCAGACCGCTGGCTTTTCCGCCCTGCCGGGACCCGCCCGCCGGCTGACGCCGTTACCGTGCGTCCTCAATCGCTGCGCTGTGGCGCTTGTTTCCTGGCCGGGCTGTGGCTGGTGGCGGTAAACGCGACGGCCGCGGTGGAGGAGTTCGTGCCGCCGGTTAGCTGGCGGCCCGCGCCGGAGCTCGGCGCCGGTTTCCCCGGAGGTGCGCTCCGCGCACTGATCCACGAGCGGCCGGGCGGAACCGCGCCGGCGCGACGGGTGGTCGCCGTCCTTTGGGACCCGGGTTCGCCGGCGGTCGCGTTGCGGCCGGTGCTGGCGCCGACGGCGCGGACGGTCTCCCAGTTCGCGGCCCAGGAGCCGCGCCGCGTGTTCGCCGCGCTCAACGGCGGTTTCTTCGGGGGCAACCAATCCTTCAGCCTGGTTGTCGCCGCGGGCCAGGTGCTCGCGCCGAACGTGCGGCAGCTTTCGCGGCCGCTCCAGGGCGTGAACACCAACTACTTCCCCACCCGGGCGGCCTGGGGCGTCGACGCGGCGGGGCGTCCGGCCGCGCACTGGGTCTATTCGGTGGGGACCGGCACAGGGGTGCTTACCGCCTACGACGAGCCAAGCCCCAACCGGCTGAACGCGCCGCCCGCCCCGGTGCCTGGCGCGGAGTTCCCGGCGGGCGCGCGACCCTGGCCAGCGGCCCACGCGATCGGCGGCTCCCCGATGCTCGTCCGGGACGGGGTGGTGCGGGTGACGGACGCCGAGGAGCTGATCGAGGTGAACAATACCTCCCGCCGCCCGCGGAGCGCGATCGGCCATCTTGCCTCCGGCCTTGTCGTCCTCGTCGCGGCCGAGGGCGACCAACCCGGCGGCCCGCCCGGGCTCACCCTGCTCGAGCTGGCGGAGTTGCTCCGCGATTTCGGCTGCGTCGCGGCGATCAATCTGGACGGCGGCGGATCCACGATGCTGCTCACGGGCGGCGCCGCCGCGGTGCGTCCGGGTGACGGTGCGGAGCGGCCGGTCGTGTCCGCGCTGCTGCTGGTGGAGGCCGCCGGTGCCGGGCCGGTGCAAGGGCCGCCGGTGCTCCGCCAGGAGCCTTGGGCGTTGCGGCTGGCACCCGGGGGCGCGGGCTGGCTGCAGGCGGGCGCGGAGGGCGGCGGCCTGGCCTACCAATGGAGCCGGGATGGGGAGCGGATCGCGGGTGCGACGACGGCGTCGCTCCGGGTGGAGGCCGCGGCGGCGGGGGCCTCCGGCCGCTATGCCGTGACCGTGTCCAATGCCCGCGGCGTGGCGACTTCCGCGGCCGTGCCGGTCACGGTCGGTCCCGGCGCTCCCGGGGAACTGGTCAACTTGTCCGTGCGCGCGGCGGCCGGGGCGGGGGAGGACCAGTTGGTCGCCGGCCTCGCGGTGCGCGGGGCCGCGGTGCGGTTGCTCGCGCGCGCGGTGGGGCCCGGGCTCGAGCCTTTCGGGGTGCTGGGCGCGCTGGCGGATCCGGCGCTGGAACTCCGGGCCGCCGGCGGCGTGTTGCTTGCCGCGAACGACGACTGGCCGTCCGCCCTGACCGCGACGGCGGCTTCGGCGGGGGCTTTCCCGCTCGCGCCGGGCAGCCGCGATGCCGGGCTCGTCGCCGCGGTGGAGCCGGGCACGTTCCTGCTCTCCTGCCCTTTGCCCACGGGCGCGCTCCCGGGTGAGGCGCTGCTGGAGGTTTACGCGCTGAACGCGGGAGCCGGGGCCCTCGCGAACCTGTCGACGCGCGCGCGGCTCGCCCCGCGGGGCGCGTTGACCGCCGGTTTTGTGGTCCGCGGGGACCAGGCGCTGACGATTCTGGTCCGCGCGGTGGGACCCTCGCTCCTGGCTTTCGGGGTGGGGGAGGCGGTCGCCGCGCCGCGGCTGGTGCTGGGGGGCGCGGCGGGGGTTCTCGCGGTGAACGAGGGCTGGGCGTCCGCGCCCAATGCCGAGGCGCTGCGGTCCGCGGCGGCTCGTGCCGGCGCGTTCCCCCTTTCCGGGATGGCGGCAGACGCCGCGCTGCTGGTGACCCTGCCGCCGGGCGCGTACACGGCCGCGCTGGCGCCCTCGGGCGGTTCCGGCGGCGTCGGCCTGATCGAGGTTTACGAGGTTCGCTGACGGGTCGCGCCGCGCTTGCGCCGGGGCTGCGGAGCGTTTGGGCTCGCCGGATGTCCAACCCTGCCTGGCCCCTGTCGGTCGACCCCGTCGCGATTGCCCTCCTGGTCGGCGCGCTTGCGGCGCTCACCACCACCGGCTGCAGCCGGGATGGGCAAGGCTGGCGCGTGTCTGCGCCCGAGGCGGGCACGCCCGCGCCGGCGAAGACGGCCGCCAAGACCGAGGCATCGGCGGCGGATACAGGGGCGCCGGCAGACGTCCAGCGGATGTTGGGGCGCTGGCTGCGTTCCGACGGAACTTACGTGCTGGAACTCCGCGGGGCGGACCGCAGCGGCATCATGTTGGCGGCGTACTTCAATCCGAAGTCCATTAATGTTTCGCGCTCCATCTGGCTGCGCGGCGCGGAGGGGACCCAGGTGGTAGTGGAGCTCAACGACTCGGGTTACCCCGGGGCGACGTACCTGCTTGGGCTCGTGGGCGATGGCGACCGGCTGGCGGGCAAGTACAACCAGCCGCAGATGGGCCAGTCGTTCGACGTCGAGTTCATCCGGCAGAAGAAGTTTCCCTGACCGGGGCGCGCGATGGGCCGGCCTCCCTTGGGCAACGCCGTGCGGTGCCCGCGCTGCCGGCTCACCGTGCGCTGGTGCGTCTGCGCGGCCGCGCGTCCGGTCGAGGTCCCGCTGGCGGTCGAGGTGCTGATGCACCACCGCGAGCATTTCCGGCCCACCAGCACCGGTCACCTGATCCAGCGGGCCCTGCCCGCCGCGCGCCTCCACCTGTGGCGGCGGGAACGCCGGCTCGCGGCGGAGGAGATCCGGCGGCCCGGCCGCGAATTGTGGATCCTGCACCCGCACGGCCATCCGCCGCCGGCGCACGCCGATCCGGCCGCGGTGCAGGCGGTCCTGCTGGACGGCGTCTGGAGCGAGGCCACCGGGATGCTGCCCGACCTTGCGGGCTGGGGCCGGGTGGTGGGCCTGCCGATGCGGGGGGAGAGCCGCTACTGGCTCCGCGCCCAGCAGCCGGGGGGACGGTTTTCCACGATCGAGGCGTTCCTGTTCCTGCTGGGCCTGCTCGGGCTGGACGCCGCCCGGCGCGAGTTGGAACTACAATTCGAGCTTCACGTGTACGCGAGCCTCCGGCTGCGGGGGCGCAAGGAGCTCGCGGCGCGTTTCCTCTCCACCTCGCCGGTGGCGTCGGCGTGGCCCGAGTTCCTCGCGGCCCTCCACACCCCGCGTCCGCTCACGTTCCCGGGTTTGACTCCGCCGGCCCCGCCGCAAGCCTCCGCGGCGTCCTTATGAACCTCCCCCGCCGTCTCCGTTTCAATGCGCTGTGGCTCTGCCTGGCGACCGTCTCTGCCGCCGCGCCCGCCGAGGCGCCAAGCGCCGTGTACGAGCTCCGCACCTATGTCGCCGCGCCAGGCAAGGGCGAGGCGCTGCTCGCCCGCTTCCGCGAGCACACCACCCGCTTGTTCGAGCGCCACGGGATGGTCAATGTCGGCTATTGGCTGGCCGCGGACGCCAAGGACGGCGGCGCCGAGAAGCTGATCTATCTGCTGCGCCACCGTAGCCGGGAGGAGGCGAAGGCCTCGTGGCAGGGTTTCCTCGCCGATCCGGACTGGCGTGCGGCGGCGAAGGCCTCCGAGGCTGGGGGCAAGCTTGTCGCCGGGATCGAGTCTGTGTATCTGACTGCCACCAATTTTACGTCACCCATGGACGCGGACAACGGCGGGGCCGAGCGCGTCTTCGAACTCCGCACCTACGTGGCCGCCCCGGGAAAGCTGCCCGCTCTCGACGCCCGTTTCCGGGACCACACTCGCGCCATCTTCGCGCGACAAGGAATGACCAACCTCGGCTACTTCCATCCGGTCGATGAGAAGTCGGGCTCCGGCACTACGCTTATCTACTTCCTCGCCTATCCGAGCCGCGAGGCCGCCGCGGCCGCGTGGAAGGGCTTCCGGGATGACCCCGCCTGGGTGAAAGCCCGCACCGCCTCCGAGAGGGAAGGCAAGCTGACCGCCAAGGTGACGTCGGTTTACCTCCGGCCGGCCGACTTCTCGCGCATCCGCTGAGCGGTTGCGCCTGCCAGAATCGCGTCGACTCTGGAGGTCCCGCCCGCCAAGGTTCGGTCTCCTGGCGGCGGCGTGGGGGGTCTGACCCGGCCCGCCGCCGGGTTTTCGCACCTGTCCCTATGAAACTCACCTTGCTTCCTCCGCCCTTGCGGGCGTTCCTGCCGGCGGTTTTTCGCCTGTTCCTGGTCGCCCTGCTCGCCGGCGGCACCGCGCACGCCCAGGCCACCGGGGTGATTTCCGGCTCTGTCGTCAGCACGGCCACGCGCAACGGTCTCCAGGGGGCGACGGTCTCCGTTCCCGCCCAGGGCCGCGCTGAGTTCACCGACAGCGCCGGCCTCTTCCTCCTGCAGGGGGTCAGCCCCGGGGCGGTTGAGGTCGTGGTGTCCTACTCGGCCTTCGAGGAGCGGCGCGTAACCGTCACGGTCCGCGGCGGTGAGACCGCGCGCGTCGAGGTCGAGATGAAGCCCGCCCAGGCGATCGTGATGGACCGCTTCACCGTCGCCACCGTGCGCGAGGGCCAGGCCCTGGCGATCACGGAGCAGCGCAACGCCCTCAACGTGAAGAGCGTGACCGCGCTCGACGAGTGGGGCGTCCTCCCGACCCAGAACGTCGGCGAGCTCGTCTCCCGCCTGCCTGGCATCACCTTCACCACCGACGAGGATAATTTGATCAATAACGTGAGCATCGGCGGCCTGCCCGCGAGCTACACCCGCCTGAACATCGACGGCCTATCGTCCACGGGCGTTGGCGGCGACGGCCGCACCGCCACCCTCCACTCCTTCTCGGGCTCGATGTACGAGCAGGTGGAGATCATCGCCGGTCAGACGCCCGACAAGCGCGCCGACTCGCTCGGTGGCCAGCTCAACCTCAAGACCCGCTCCCCCCTCGCGATGGCCGAGCGCCGCCGCTTCTCCTACACCGCCAGCGGTCGCTACTTCCCGTCCTGGTCGAAGCGCAACTTCGCCGTCTCCGAGCGCCCCCTGCGCCCCGACTTCAGCGCCGCCTACACCGAGGTCTTCAGCGTCGGCCAAGGCGTCCGCAACCTCGGTGTCGCCGTGACCGCCTCCTACCAGGAGGTGCTGAACCCGCACGACTGGGACATCCTGCTCTACGAGTCCACCACCAATCCGGTGGCCCAGCTGCGTGACTACACCCGGATGAGCGGCCTCAACGACCGCTTCCTCTCCGCGGTCAGCGCCCGCGCCGACTACAAGCTCTCCGAATCCACGCGCGTCTCCCTGCGCTTCCTCTACAACGCGGGCTCCGAGCCCTTCTTCACCTACACCGCAGTCAATCCTTGGCTCGCGGCCAACCTGACGGTGAATTCCCCGACCAACCCCGTCGGCGGCATCCGCGAGGGGTACACCGCCAAGCGGATCGAGTTCCTCCCGGTGAACAACTCCACGCTGCAGCCGGGCGGCGTCGCGGTGGGCGCGGCCCAGATGCGCCTCAACCCGCAGCGCTACTCCTTCACCAGCAAGAACCCGACCGGCACCCTTGTGTTTGAGCACAACTGGGGCCGCCTGCGGATGGACCACGCCTACCGCTGGAGCAACACGCACTGGAACTCCGGCGCCGGCCGCAAGCGCGAGAACGGCACGGTCTCGATGCGCACCCGCGACGCGATCGGCTTCATCCTCGATTACAGCGATCCCGCCGGCCAGACGTTCTTCCCCACCGGGGGCGCCAGCGTCTACAGCGCTGCCAGCTATACGCCGTTCGTCACCGCCAACGCCTCGGCCACTCAGGCAGTGCCGCAGACCTCCGTGGTCTTCAACAAGCGCGACACCGTCACCGACACCAACGAGGTCACGGCGAACGTGAATGCCGCCTACACCCTCGCCACTGCGCTGCCGGTCACGCTGAAGGCCGGCCTCGAGTCGGTGAACCGCCGCGTCAACAACCGCCAGGTCTTCCCCCGCCGCTGGTACGGCGTGGTCGGCTCGGTGCTGCCGACCGACGGCCTGATGCCGCTCACCGAGTTCGAGCGCCAGAACGGCGGCCGCCGCCTCCCGGTGGTGGATCCCGCCGCCATCAGCACGACCCTCGGCAACTCCGCGCTGTGGTATGAGGACGTGAACTTCACCGCCACCTCGCAGTACACCAACCGCCGCATTTTGGAGGAGGGCGTCGACTCCGGCTACGTGCAGGGCACGGTCCGCCTCGGCGGCCTCACCATCCTCGGCGGCGTGCGCCGCGAGTGGGTGGCGACGGACACGTTCACCTACTTCCGCGCCCGCACGACCCCCGTTGCCGCGGAGCCGGATCACTTTAAGCGCGCCGCCCTCGACTACCAACGCCTCTCCTACGACGGCGAATACGCGAAGTCATTCCCCAGCCTCCACCTCGCCTACGACATCACCGCCAACCTAAAGGGGCGCGCCAGCTGGTCCACCAGCTATGGCCGCGCCCCGCTGGGCTCGCTTGTCGCCGCCGTCTCGGGAAACGACGCCGCCCGCACCGTCACGATGGGCAACCCGGACCTGAAGCCGCAGCTCGGCCGCAACATCGACCTCAAGCTGGAGTACTACCACAAGGACGGCACGGTCTCGGTCCGCGGGTACCGCAAGGAGATCTCGGACTACATCGGCTCCACCGGCCGCTCTGGCGAGATCATCGGCGGCGGCTCCGACAACGGCTTCGACGGCCTCTACGAGGGCTACGAGATCGTACAGCCCCGGAACCTTGGCGATGCCACCTACCGGGGCCTCGAGGTCGACTTCCGCCAGCGCCTCTCGTTTCTCCCGGGCGCGCTCCGCGGTCTGACGGCCCGCGCGAACTACACCTATCTGCGGACGGAAGGTAACTTCGGCGGCACCACCGCCATCGCCAACGGCAAGCTCGGCGGTTTCATCCCGAGAGCCTACAACTTCGGCCTCCTTTATACGCAGGGGAACCTTGGCGCCTCGTTCGACGTGAACTACACTGGCGGCTGGCCGGTCCTCAACGTCAGCGCCACCGCGCCCCAGACGAACCGCTTCCGCGAACCCTGGCGTGTGATGAACGCTGGCCTGACCTACCGCTTCCGGCGCGACACCACCGCCTTCCTCAGCGTCAACAACCTCGCCGAGGAGGGGCGCCGTGAGTACATCTTCGACCCGTCCCGGGTCCGCTCGAACTGGGTGATCCCCCGCTCGCTGAAGTTCGGCGTCACCGGGCAGTTCTGACCCGCGCCCGCCGCACTCACCTGGGGCAGGCCGCGTGGCCTGCCCCTTTTTGATGCCCTGTCCCGTCCGCCAACCCGCCCACCCGCTCTCGTCCGCGGCGCTCGGGCTGCTCGCCTTCCTCGCCGCGGCCGAGCCGACGCCGGGGAAGGAGTGGCCCGCGGCGGCCGCCGCGCTCGTGAGTCCGGTGCCGGATTTTCCGCGGCCCGCCGCCACTTGGCTCGAGGCGCAGGTGGAGTTGTCCCGGCGGGGCTTTTCCGGCGGGCCGATCGACGGGCTGCCCGGGCCGCAGTCCACGGCCGCGCTGCGGGCCTTCCAGCGGCGCGAGGGGCTCACCGAGACGGGGTTGCTCGACGCGGCGACCCAGGCCGTGCTCCAGCTGGACGCCCCCGCCCTGACCTGGGCCTCCCTCGCCGCGGAGGATCTCGACGGCCTGCGACCGGTCCCCGAGGGCTGGACCGCCAAGGCCGAGGCTGCCGCGCTGCCCCACGCCTCGGCCCTCGAACTGGCCGCCGAACGCTTCCGGGCGGGCGAGCGGTTTCTCCGCCGGATCAATCCGGGCCTCGACTGGGAACGGCTCGCCGCGGACACGCTCTTCGTCGCCTCTGCGGCCGAGTTCGTGCCGCGCCCGGGAGTCGCGGCCCGCTTGGTAATCCGGCTCGCCGCCCGCGAGCTTCAGGCCGTGGATGTGCAGGAGCGCGTCATCGCCCATTTCCCGGTCAGCATCGCCCGCCGCGTGGACAAACGGCCGGTCGGCGATCTTGCGGTGCGCGTCGTCGTGGCGAACCCCGACTACACCTTCGATCCCGTCCTGTTTCCCGACACGCCCGAGGCGCGAGAGACGCCGACGCGCCGGCTTATTTTGCCGCCCGGGCCGAACAATCCCGTGGGCGTAGCCTGGATCGGCCTCGACCGGCCCGGGTACGGCATCCACGGCGCTCCGGAGCCCGCGAACGTGGGCCGCACCGAGTCGCTCGGGTGCTTCCGGCTCGCGAACTGGGACGCGCGGACGCTCCTCGGCCTCGCGTGGGTCGGCCTGCCCGTCCGCGTCGAACCCTGAGCCGCTCCACCGGGCCGGTGCTTGACCGGGTCAAGCGCGGCGGGAGAGGCTCGTTCCAACCCCTCGCGCCATGACCCCTTCACCCCGTCTTCCCCGTCGCGCCTTCCTCCGTGGCTCCGCCTTGGCGGGTGCCGCCGTCGCGTTCCCCGCCGTGGTCCGCGCCGCCGCGCCCAACGCCACCGTCCAAGTCGCCGTGGTCGGCGTCAACGGCCGCGGTTACGCCAACCTGCATTCCGCCGCCTCGCACCCGGCCCTGCGCTACGTCGGGTTCTGCGACGTTGACCGGGCCTCCTTCGCGCGGGCGGACGCCGACCATCCCGGCACGCGGCATTGGACCGATTACCGCGACCTTCTGCGCGACCTCGGGGACCGGCTGGATGCCGTGATCGTCGCCACCCCGGACCATATGCACGCGCCGGTGGCGGTCGCCGCGATGGCGCTGGGCAAGCACGTCTACTGCGAGAAGCCCCTCGCGCACACGGCTTGGGAGTGCCGGCAGATGCGGCTTTGGGCGGAGCAGAAGGGCGTGGTCACGCAGATGGGGAACCAGATCCATTCCTCGGTCGAGTACCGCCTGGCGACGCGCCTGCTGCGCGAGGGCGCGATCGGCAAGGTGAAGGAGGTGCACTCCTGGGTCGGCGTGGCGGGCAACGAGCGCACGTGCCTGCTCGAGCCGCCCGTGGAAACGGCACCCGTGCCCGCTGGGCTCGACTGGGACCGCTGGCTCGGCGCGGCGCCGGCACGGCCGTACTCGCCCGGGATCTACCACCCGTTCGCGTGGCGCGACTGGCAGGACTTCGGCGGCGGGGCGCTCGGGGACTTCGGCTGCCACATTTTGGACCCGGTGTTCACCGGCCTCGGGCTGACCGCGCCGACCTCCGTGATCGCGGAGAACACCGGGGTCAACCGCCACATCTGGCCCACTAGCCAGACGATCCGTTACGTGTTCCCCGGCACCGAGTTCACCGCCGGCCCGACCCTGCCCGTCACCTGGACGGATGGCGGCCTGCGCCCCGAGCGGAAGCTCGCGCAGGTGCCGCCCGCGATCGAGCTGCCGCGCAGCGGATCCGTCTTTTTCGGCGAGAAGGGCAATATGGTCCTCCCGCACGTCGGCGGACCGAGGCTCTATCCCGAGGAGAACTTCCCCGGCTTCGCCTACCCGAAGGACGTCAAGGCGGTGCACCACCACCACAGCTGGATCGACGCCATCCGCTCCGGCGGGCGCACCAGCGGTGGTTTCCACTACGCCGCGTTCCTCGCGGAGACGGTGCAGCTCGGGAACATCGCGACCCGGCTTTCGCGCCGCCAGACCATCACGCGCGGCAACCGCAAGATCGACGCCAAGGCGGGCACCTTGCATTGGGACAGCGCAGCCTTCCGCTTCCGCGACCAGCCGGCGGCGGATGCCCTGCTGACGAAGGCGTACCGGCCCGACTGGGCAGTCCCGGCCGCCTGAGCCCGGCCGCCGAGCTCAGCGCAGGCCGGCGATTCCTGCGGGCAGCGCCATCACGGCGCGCACTTCTGTGGGCGTGAGCTCGCGGTTGAAGACCGCTAGGTCGTCGAAGTCCCCGACGTAAGCCGCGGCGAGCACCAGTCGCACCTGCGCCGGGTCCCAGCCGAGGTCCAGTTGCCAGCCCGTGATCGCTCCCTGGGGCTCACCGTCGAGATAGAGGCGACCGGAGCCTGACTTGCCCTCGTTCAGCCGATCCCAAGTGAAGACGACGTGCGTCCAGCGGGTCCGGGCGAACGGCGCCCGCGCCACCTGCACCATCGGGCGCTGCGCGTCCGTGAGCTTGGCCCAGTCCGAGTTCTGCGGGTTCCACAGCTCGAGCCGGGGGCGGATCGCGTAACGGAAGAGACGCGGCGTCTCATCCTTGGACCACTCGAGGAACATGAACCCCCGCTTGCTGTCACCGCCGACGATCTGCACCGGGTCGCAGTAGCCGGGCTCGAGGTCCTCATTCGGCGAAATCCGCAGCCAGACCGAGACGCTTCCGCTCCAGCTGCCAGCCCGGTAATCGAGCACTCCCTGCTGGTTGAAGTAAGGTCGCACGGGATTCTTGCGGGTGACCCGCAGCGCGCCGCCGAAGCGCCCCGCTCCGGGGGCAAGCTGGATGTGCTCGCCTGGCCCGGGCGGCGTGTCCCTGGGCCCGCCGGAAAAGTGCAGCTTCGCGTCGCCGCGGGAGAAATCGGCGTCGAAGCCGCGGTCAAAGGAGGCGTGGTGGGTGAGGGCGGAACGCAACCCGGCGGGGTCGGCGGGGAGGGCCCCGGGGAAGACGGCAAGCGCGAGGGGGAACAGGGAACGCATCGGGGTATTGGTCGTGTTTAGGCTGGCGCGGAGCGACGTGGCCGCAAGCCCGGTGCGCGTTTGCTTCCGACGGGCTGCGCCGCAGAGTGACCTCCTATGCGCTCGCCTCCGCTGCTGCTCTGGCTTTCCCTCTGTGCCGCGCGCGCCCTTCCGGGCGCCGCCCCCGCCGCCGCCGAACCGGCGGTGCGGCTGGCCGAGCTGATCGTCACCCCCAGCCGCTTCGGGGTCGCCGAGCAGGCCGCGGGCTCCGCCGCCGCGCTGACCGGGCGCCAACTGGAAACACTGCCGCAGGTCGGGCAGGACTTGTACCGCTCCATCGCCCGCCTGCCGGGCCTCGCTGCCGATGACATCTCCGCCCAGTTCTGGGTCCGCGGCGCTCCCCAGTCTGAGGTGCGCGGCCGGCTGGATGGCCTCGACCTGATCGAGCCGTTCCACCTCAAGGACGTCGGCGGCGCGCTCTCCATCGTCGACCCGGCCGTGATCGGCTGGCTGGAGCTGTCCACGGGCGGGTTTGGCGCGGAACACGGGGACCGGCTCGCGGGTGTCCTCACCCTCGAGACCCGCCGCGAGGCGCGGCCGCGTTCCGCCGTCGACCTGAGCCTCACTGGCCTCGGCCTGCGATCGGAGGGCGCATTGCCCGGGGGCGCGCGCTACCTCGTGACGGGGCGGCGCGGTTATCCGGATGTGGCGCTGAAGGCTTCGGGCCGGGACGACGACGTCTCGCCGCGGTATTTTGACGCGCTCGCAAGGGTCGAGCTGGCGCCGGCGCCGGGCCACACCCTGTCCTTCCACGGGCTGCACGCCGGCGACGATCTGCGTTACGCGCGGACGAATTCCCCGTCGCTGCGCAGCGGCTACGACACGACCAGCGGGTGGGTCCGGTGGCGGGTCCAGGAACGCGCGGGCTGGAACGGCGAGACCGTTGCCTCGTGGTCGGCGCTTACGTGGAACCGGACCGGCTCCGGCCGGCTGGACGGGTTCCCCTTCAGCCTGCGGGATCGCCGCGGCTTGGACACGGCGCACCTCCGCTCGGAGTGGTCGCGCGCCCTCGGCGACGGCTGGCTGTGGCGTGCCGGGGGAGAGACGCGGCGCGCCTCCGCTCGCTACGACTACTTGCTCACCCAGCAGCGCAGCGTGGTCGTCAACGGCGTCCAGGTCGCCCGAACCTCCACCGTGAACGCGCGGCTCGACCCCCGGGAAACCGGTGGCGGCGTCTTCACCACGGCGCGGGTGATCCTGCCGGGCGGCCTGCTGGTGGAAACGGGACTCCGGGCCGACCGGGCGCCGGGAACTTCCGCGACGGAATGGGGCCCGCGGGTCAACGCGGCGTGGGTGACTGGCAATGTGACGTGGCGCGTCGCGTGGGGCCGCCACGCGCAGGCGCAGGGTCTGCACGAGCTTTCGGTGGCCGATGGCGAGCGCCGGTTCGCGCCGCCGGAGCGGGCGGAGCACCGGGTGCTGGGTCTGGAGACCCACTTGGGGACCGCCGCTGCCATGCGCGTCGAGGCCTATGACCGGCCGTCGGGCCGGCTGCGATCGCGCTGGGTCAACCTCGACAACGCCTACGACCTGTTTCCGGAGGCGCAGGCCGACCGGGCGCGGCTCGATCCGGACCGGGGACGCGCCCGCGGCGTCGAGGTCCTGCTGGCCGGCCGGGCGCGGGGGCCTTGGCAGTGGAACGCGAGCTACGCCTGGGCGCGCACCGAGGAGCGGATCGCGGGCCGCTGGGTGCCGCGCGCGCGCGACCAGCGGCATGCGGCCTACGGGGATGTCACTTATGCGCCGGACGACCGCTGGACGTTCAGTGCGGCGTGGCACTTCCACACGGGCTGGCCGACCACCGACGTGTCCTATGCGCTTGCCCCGTTGAACAACGGGCGCCGGCTGTTGGTGTCCGCCAACGGTCCCGCGTTCGGGCTCCGGTTGCCGTCCTACCACCGGCTCGACCTCCGGGCCACGCGGCGGATGCCCCTGCGGACCGGCGAACTGCGGGTGCATCTCGATATATTCAACGCCTACGACCGCCTAAACTTCCTCGCCTACGACCGGAAGGTCAGCATCACAGGCAACCAAGTGACCGTGCGCCGCGAGGCGCGCGAGCAGCTGCCGTTCCTGCCCAGCGCGGGCGTGATTTGGGAGTTTTGAGCCCGCCCCGCATGCCGGCGCTTTGCGGCTTGGCGGGAGGGGCAATCGCGTTTTCCCTCGGCGCGATGTTCACGGGCGTAGTCGAGGAGGCGGGCACGGTCGCGGAGTTCGCGCCGACGCCGCGGGGGTGGTCCCTGCGGGTCGCCGCGCGGACCGTGCTGTCCGGGGTGGCGCTCGGGGACAGCATCGCGGTCAACGGCTGCTGTCTCACGGTCGCCGAGTTTGATGACGCGGGATTGCGCTTCGACGTGCTGGAGGAGACCCGCCGGCTGACTAGCTTTCGCTCGCTCGCGTCGGGTACGGCGGTGAATCTCGAGCGCAGCCTGCGGTTCGACGGCAAAGTTGGCGGGCACTTCGTCACCGGGCACATCGACGTACCGGGGCGGGTCGAGGCGTTCGAACCGCGGGGCGCGGACCATTATCTGCGGGTGGGTTTCCCGGCGAAGTACGGCGAACTGGTGGTGCCGAAGGGCTGCATCGCGATCGACGGCATCTCCCTGACGGTGGCGGAGTGCGCGCCGGAGCACCTCGCCGTCTGGCTGATCCCCCACACCCTCGCGGTCACGAACCTGCGGGAACGGCGCGCGGGGGACACCGTGAACCTCGAATTCGACCTTTTAGCGAAGCACGTGGCGCAGCTGCTCCGGGCGCGCGGAACCTGAGCCGGCGATGCGCGAATCCCTGGCCGCGATCACAGAGGAGCTGCGGCGGCTGAAGCTGGCCGGCGTGACGACTGTCCCTGTGGCGGATGAGACCCTTGCGCGGCTGCGGCGCGTGGTGGGCCGGCGCCCGGCGGTGGCCGCGTCGAGACGAGCCGCGAACGCTCCGGCCGAGGCGCCCGTCCCGCCCGCCGTGGCGAATCCTCCGCCGGCGCCGGTCTGGCCCCGGGAAGCGGTCCGGCCGGCAGCGGTCCCGGAGCCGTTGCGCACGCCGCCGGAGGTGCGGCTGCCGTCTGGAACCAAGGCGGAGCGCTGGGCTGCGCTGAAGGCGCTGGTCGCGGGCGACGAGAACGGTCGGGCGCACCTGCGGCCGGGCAAGCGCGTGGTGCTGGGGGTGGGCTCGCTGGACGCGGCGCTGATGTTCGTGGGGGAGGCCCCCGGGGCGGAGGAGGAGATCCAGGGCGAGCCTTTTGTCGGGCCGGCGGGGCAGTTGCTCACGCGAATGATCATAGCGATGGGTGTGGCGCGGAAGGACGTCTACATTGGTAACATCATGAATTGGCGCCCGGGCCTGCCGACGGCGGAGGGCGAAGAGCAGGTCGGCAACCGGCCGCCGACCGCGGGGGAGATGGCCTACTGCCTGCCGTACCTGCGCGCGCAGGTGGAGGTAGTGGCGCCGCGCTTCCTCGTGGCGCTCGGGGCGACGGCGGCGCAGGGGCTGCTCGGGGTGGGTGCGTTCAAGACGCTGGGCGAGGTGCGCGGGCGCTGGCACGACTTTGCTGGCATCCCACTGATGGTGACCTACCATCCGAGCTACATTCTCCGCGAGCCGACGCCCCGCCGGAAGCGGCTCATCTGGGAGGACCTGCTCAAGGTGATGGAGCGGGCCGGCCTGCCGGTGTCCGACCGGCAGCGGGGCTACTTCCTCGAGCGATGAACCGCGTGCGCGCGTGGGGCCGGCTGATGCTCGGGTTCGCGGCCACCGCCGCGGGTCTGGTCGGGGAACCGCTGGTCGCCGACTTCGCGGCCTTGCGGGCACGCGCGCGCGCCTTCGCTGCCGTGCCGCCGCGGTCCAACGCCGGCGAGGTCCCGTTCTGGCTCCGGAGCCTGTCCTACGACCAATTGCGGCGGATCGAGTTCGACACCAAGCAGTCCCTGTGGGCCGGGGCCGGCTCCTTGTTCGAGGCCCAGTTCCTCCACCCGGGCTTCCTCTTCGATCGCTCCGTGCGGATCTGGGAAACCCATCCCGGCGGCGTGCGACCGATCCCCCTCCGCACCGGTCTGTTCCGTTACCAGGGCGTGGAGCCGGGACAGATTCCGGTCGACTTGGGCTTCGCGGGCTTCCGGCTGATGCATCCCTTTGGCGGGCGAGGGGAGCCCTTTATGGAAATCGGGTCCTTCGCGGGCGCGAGCTACTTCCGGTTCCTACCGGCCGGCGCCGCCTACGGCCTCTCCGCGCGCGGCCTCGCCCTCGACACCGCGGCGGATCGCCCCGAGGAGTTCCCGCGCTTCAGCGAGTTCTGGCTCGAGCGGCCGGGGGCGGACGACCGCGCGATCACGGTGCTGGCGCTGCTGGAGAGCGAAAGCGTCACCGGAGCCTACCGCTTCCGGATCACCCCCGGGACCGAGACGGTCGTCGCGGTGACCGCGGAGCTGCATTTCCGTCGCGCCTCCGCGGTGGTGGGCGTGGCCCCGCTCACGAGCATGTTCTGGCGCGGCGAGGGCAACGGGGCGGCGCCGGAGGATTACCGTCCGGAGGTGCACGACTCCGACGGGCTGCTCCTGCACCGCGGCGCGGGGGAGTGGCTGTGGCGTCCGCTCACCAACCCCGCGCGCCTCACGGTCGCGACCTTCGCGGACGAGGACCCGCGCGGCTTCGGCCTGCTGCAGCGCGATCGGGACTTCGAGCATTACCAGGACCTCGAGGCGGCCTACCACCAGCGTCCGAGCCTCTGGGTCGAGCCCGTGGGACGCTGGGGCCGGGGCGGTGTCAGGTTGGTCGAAATCCCCACCCGGACGGAATTCGACGACAACGTCGTCGCCTGCTGGGTGCCGGAGACCGCGCCCGTGCCGGGCACGCCGTTCGCGCTCGAGTACCGCCTGCGCTGGATCCTCGACGGGGTCGCTCCCCCCGGCGCGCGAGTGGTCGCGACCCGGCGCGGCAAGTCGGGCGTGCACGAGCCCGGGTTCGAGCGCTTCGTGGTGGATTTCGCCGGTGGTCCGTTGGCGGGGCTGGCCGCGGAAGCGCCGGTCGAGGCGGTGGTCACGGTGGGTGACGCCGCCACGCCGCACCACGTCACCGTCCAGCGCAACCGGTTCAACGGCAGCTGGCGCGTCGCCTTCCTGGTGCGGCCGCCGGCGGAGCCGCGCCCCGTGGAGCTGCGTTGCTTCCTGCGGCACGGGGGCCAGACGCTCTCCGAGACGTGGTCGCACCTCTGGCAGTTATGAACGCCTCCCCTGCCGACCGCGTCGAGCTGGCAATGGTCTTCCGCCCGGCCACCGGCTCGATGGCCGACTGGAACGAGGCGTACGTGCGCGTGGAGGACTACCTGCGCGCGCACCGGATCCACAACCGGCTCCACCAGAG
>VHCI01000063.1 GCA_016871775.1 Verrucomicrobiota bacterium
ACCTCGCCCAGCAACGCCTCGGCCCGCGCCCGCGTGGCGGCGGCATCCTCGGTCCAGCCCCCGGCCAAGCGCGGCACGAGAACGTTCTCGAGCACGGTGCATTGCGGCAGCAGGTGGTGCAGCTGGAAGACGAATCCCAGGTGCCGGTTGCGGAACCGGGCCGCCCCGGCCGCGTCGAGCGCCCCCAGGTCCTCGCCGGCCACCTGCAGGGTGCCGGAGGTGGGACGGTCGAGGGCGCCGAGCAGGTTGAGCAGGGTGGTCTTGCCGCTGCCCGAGGGACCGACGATCGCGACCGATTCCCCCGCGGCCACCGCGAGGTCGAGTTCCTGCAGGACGGTGACCGGCCCGGCTGGGCTGGCGTAGGTCTTAATGACGCGGGTGGCGGTGATCATCCGGCGGCGGATGGGCGCGGCGTCAGCGGACGGGGTTGCCCGGGGTGGCGGGCGTGGCGCGGGCGGTCGTCGCGGGGGCGGGGGAGGGGCGGTACAGGCTCACCATGCAACCGCCGAGCGCGGCCAGCACGATCCCGGCGTAGAACTGCCACGGCACGCCGGCGAGGCCGTCCTTGGGCGGGTGCATCCAGGTGGCCACGACCGCGTTCACGACCGGCGCGCCGGCGAAGACGAGGGACATCACGACCTGCGGCACGCCCTTGGCCCCGAAGGCCAGCAAAATGCCGAAGGCGCCCACGGCTCCGAGGATGCCCGCAAACAGCGAGATCCACAGGCCCTTGCTCGGGAAGTTAAAGTCGGAGCCCTGCAGCTTCAGCAGCGCGAGGGGCGCCAGCACCGCGAAAATGAAGTAGGCTACGCCCACGAACAGGAAGGCCTTGTAGCGGCCGAAGACCGGATCCTTCATCGCGATCTGTCCGCTGTGCAGGAAGACCCCGTAGAGGCCCCAGGAGGCAATGGTCAGGAAAACGTAGGCGAGCCAGTGCATAGAATTTTGGTGGTGGGAAAAGGTTCAGGCGACGGGCAACGGCTGGTCCGGCGGCGCCACGAGGCGGCGGCGGAGTTCCTCCGGCAACGGGGTCTTCTGGCGTTGTCCGGTGGCCGGGTCGAGCGCGACGTGCGCGACCGCGCAGAAGCCTTCCGCCAACGCCTCGCCGGCCGGCGTGCAGGGGCCGAAGATCCAGAAGTCGTAGGAAAAACCGCAGGTCCGCACCTCCCGCACCCGCAGCGCCACGCGCAGTTCGTCCTGCCAGCGTGCCGGCGCCCGGTAACGGCAACTGGCCTCGACCCGCGGCCAGCCCCCGGCGAGGAAGCCATCCGCCGTCAGGAACCGCACCCCGAGGGCGTGCAACCATTCCTGCTCGGCCGTGGCCGCGTAGCGCAGGAAATGGGTGAAGTACACGATTCCCGCCATATCGGCGTCCGCGAACTCGACCGTCCGGCGCGAGCAGAAGTGGAAATGGGCGGGAAGGTCCATCAAGGGGAGCGCGATAGGCTGGCCACGATCTGGCGGAAGCCCGCGGCCATCGCCCGGGCGGGAAAGCGGTTCGTCGCGGCTGCCCGGCCCCGCCGGCCCAGCTCCGCGCGGCGCGCCGGATCGGCGAGGAGGTCGTGCCAGCTCCGGGCCAGAGCCGCCGGATCGCCGGGCGGCACGCAGACGCCCGCGCCGGTTTCCTCGACCAGTTCCGGGAACGCCGCCGCCCGCGGTTGCACCAAGGGCACGCCGCAGGCCATCGCCTCGATCACGTACAGGCCGAAGGCCTCCGGGTAGGTCACCGGCACCGAGAACAGGGTCAGGCCGCGCAGGAGCGCTACCTTGGCCTCGCGGGTCAGGTTGGGCGCCCACTCGACGCGTTCCGCCACGCCCGCCGCCTCCAGCCGCGCCCGCAGGAGCCGCAGTAGCGGCGCATCGCCCGCCGTCGCCGCCCCGCCAATCCGAACCTTGGTCGTCCGATCGCCCAAGGGACCGGCAAGGTGCAGGAAAGCTTCCACGAACTGCTCCAGGCCCTTCTCCCGGCTCAGGCGCCCTAGGTAACCGATCACGGCCGCCCCGACCGGCGGCTCCGCGGGCGCGTACCCGTCCAGCTGGATCCCGTTCCAGAGCACCTGAACCCGCCCGGGCGGCAGGCCGATGCGTTCGCTCATATAGCCCGCATAGAAGCGGCTCGGGGCGAGCAGGAGGTTCGAATCCGCCAGCCGTTCCCCCATCGACCGCCAACAGTCGGAGCGATAGGGCTCCGGCAGTCCGTCCAAAAAGGGATCCTCGCCTTGGAAGAAGGTCACGACCGGCGCCCCCAGCCGCGCCCGGAGTTGCCGCGCGAACCCAGCGAGGAGGGCGGTCGACAGGCAGATGACGTCCGGTCGCCCGGAGTGCTGCAGCCAGCCGAGCAGTTTCTCCAGCTCCTTGGTCAGGCGGCTGGAATCGATGTGGAACATCTCGCGGGTCATCTCCCCGTGGGTCCGCGCCGAGGTCATATGGCTGTGGCGCGCCGCCCAGCGCAGGAGGCCGGCAGAGTCCAGCAGGCGGTCGAGCGCGGCCGGGGTGTGGCGGAACAGCGGAATCTTCTGCTGGAGGAAGACGTTGATGCCCCCGAAGAATACCGGCACCGCGCCCGCGCCCGGCAGTGCCGCCTCGTCCAAGATATGCGGCAGGTAGAGGGGCGCGAGAGTCACATCCTCGCCCGCCCGGTGCAGCTCCTGCGCCAGCGCGTTATCACGCATGCACGCGCCGCAGTGGTAGCTGCCGGTGCCAGGGGTCAGCAAAACGATCTTCATGGTGGGCCCCGCAGGGCGAACAGGGTTCCCTTTTCCCCCCCAACCACCAGGAGATCCTCGCCAAAGGCGGGGGACGCGATCAACGCCTCGCCCAGCTCCAGTTGCCAGCGCTCCGCGCCGTCCGCCAAGGCCGCCGCATACATCCGGCCATCGGTCGAGGCAAAGACGACGGCATCAATAAAGGCGACCGGAGAGGCTTCGACGCGCCCGCCAGTGCGGAACTTCCAGGCCGCCTCCCCGGTCGCCCGCCGGATCGCGTGCAGGTGCTTGTCTCGCGATCCGATCAGGACGAGGTCCGCCGTCACCGCCGGGGAACTGTAGAAAGGCATCGCCCGGTCCTGGTAGGTCCAGGCGACCTTGCCCGCGGCGACCTCGAAGGCGACCACCTGGTTCGCGTGGTTGCCGCAGAAGGCCATGGTGCCGTGGGTGCCGATGGAGGCCGGGATGTAGGCCTCCGCCGGGATGCGATGTGCCAGCTTGCCGTCCGCCAGCTGCACCACGTGCAACTGGGAATCGCAGCCCCCAAAGACGATGAATCGCCCATCCACCACCGCGGGGGCGCCGTTGACGTGGTCCTCTGTCGCGTAGGTCCAGACGGTGCTGCCGTCGGCCGCCCGCAGCACCCGCGTCGTGCCGTCGTAGCCGTTGAGCAGGACCCAGTCCTCGTTTCCTTGGGGCGCCCGGACGAGGGTCGCGCCGGAACTGACCTTCTGGTCGGTGGCGAACTTCCAGGCTTCCTGGCCGTTGGCCGCGTCAAGGGCGTACAGGCGGCCGTCGTGGGAACTCACAAACACGCGGGTGGCGGTGACCGCGGGCGCCGCCGCGACGGTGTCGCCGGTGTCGAAATGCCAGACCTCCCGGCCGGTCTCGGCGTCCAAGCAATGCAGCCGCCCCTTGTCGTTGCCCACGTAGATCCGGCCGTGGGCGATGGCGGCCTCGGCGCTGAACGGGGCGGGGCTGGTGAAGGTCCAGTGCACCGTGGGGCGGGCGGGCGCGGGCCGGGCGACAACGCCGGACAGGGTCGCTCCGCCGCGCGTCATCGGCCACGCGGTGCGGGGCGGCGGCGGGGGCGGGCCGGGAGGCTTCGCCGGCTCGGGCCGGGGCCCGCAGCCGGCCAGAAGCAGCAACGCCCCCAGCAGGGGCAAGGTGCGGCGGAGGCGGGTGGGGGCAAAGCCGGGAAGCATGCGGACGGGGCGGGGCGCGGCGCCGCGGGCGACCGGGCTCAGCCGGCCGCCACCAGATCGCCCTGGAGGGCGCGGCGCCGGTACAGGAACTCGAAGAGGTTGCCCTCGTGCGGCTGCTCCCATTGGACCCGGTTGGTCGGATAGGGCCCGATGTTCAGCCGCTCGATGTTGGTGCTGGTCATCAGGTCGATGGTCCAGGCTCGGTCGTGAGTGATGGCCGACACGACCAGCGATTCCCCGATGGTCCCGATCATCTCTGCCTGCGGCACCTGCAGCACGCTGGCGAAGGGGAACATATATTCGGTGTTGGCGAGCGGGTGCGTCGGGTCGGAGCAGGCGATGAGCGTCGGCTGCAGGAAGGTCTGGCCGTGGGCCTCGATCATCCGCGGCCCCTGGCGGTAACGGGCGGTGACGTCCTCCGCGCCCGGGGTCTGCAGCAGTTCCTCGATCCGGTCATTGATGCCGCGGGCGACCGCCGGGTTGGCAAAGCCGCAGAGCACGGCCTGCGGGTCGGTGCGCGCGCGCGGGACGATGGCGGCCAGTTCGCGGGCCAAGGCGTCGGCCAGCTCGGCCCCGTGGCGGCTGATGAGCACGGCGGAGGCGTTGATGCAGCTGCGGCCGCCATTGGAGGCGATCGACTGCACGATGACCCCGAGGTGCTTGCGCCAGTCGTCCGCGAAGTCGTCGCCGAGGAGGACCTTGCTGCGGCCGGAGCCGTGGACCTGGATGTGCCGGAAGGGGGCGTACTTGCGCACGGTGGCGTCGCTGCCAAAGGCGATCGCCCGGCCGGTGCCGAACAGCAGCGCATCGCCGCCGTCGTGGGAGGTCGGGTAGAAGCCAAAAGCTTCCGCCGGAAAACCAGCGGCGATCATCGCCTGTACGAGGCGGTACGGCGTGATGGGGTCCTCGCGGCCTGGCTTCAGCACCACGGGAATCTTCATCACGAGGGCCGGCAGCCAGAGGGAGTTCACGCCAGGGGAATTGCTCGGCAGGAGCACGCCCAGGCTGTCCGTCTGCGGGAAGAAGTTCACGTCCAGGCCGTCCTGCCGGATGAAGCCCTTGTCAAAGAGGTCGAATGACATCCCGCGGGTCAGACCGCCCACCACCGCGCGAATGTTGGCCATCGCGGCGTGGACCTTCCCCATATTGAGGCGCCCGAGGCTGAGCGGCATGCCGGTCAGCTGCGACAGGGCTGCCACATAGTCCTCCGGGCTCTGCAGGCGCTCGCCGAGGCCCCAAGGGAGGTTACCGGTGAGAAACAGGTCGGCGGCCTGCTCCATCGCGTCCGCCAGCTTGGCGGAAGGGATGGCCTGCAGGCGGCGCATGGCCTCCGGAATCCGCTTCAGGTCGCGGCGGATGAGGCCCGAGTTGGCGAGGCTCACCTCGATGGCCTGGTCATCAACGTTGAAGCGCAGGCGGTCGAGGCTCTCGTAGGGTCGGCCGAAGCGCAGGACGGGCAGGTGGATGGGCTCGTTCATAAAGGGACCTCAGTAAACGCCTTCGATGATGGTCTTGGTGAGGGACTGGAACGGGCGCACGTCGCCCACGCCGTCCCACGGGAACTCGTCGCACGGCGGCCGGCGGATAGCCTCGTCGCGCTCGAGGAAGCGGGGGACGAAGAATTCGCGGGTCATCGTGGTCAGCTCCACCCGGCCGTACTCGCCGTAGCGCATCAGTTCGTCCGGGCGGTCGGGGTCGACGATGCGGAGGGTGGCGCGCGGCTGGGGCGCGTAATAGGTGAGGCTGTACTTATCCTCGGGCTTCAGCTTCCGGCTGATCGCAAGGCCCATCAGGGTGTTCCCGTAGGTCGGGGCGAAGTTGATCTTCCCCTCGAGGACTTCCTCAACGACGAAACGGACGTATTGTGGCGTCATCGTGGTGCCGCCGGCGAAGACGGCCTTGAGGCCGGCCTGCACGAGGGACATCCGCTCCGCCAGGTTCTCCAGCAGGCGCGGGGTGGTGAAGATGCATTGGATGTTACGGTGGCGGATGATGGTCGCCGCCTGGTCGATCACGTGCTCCTGGTACTTGCGGGCCATCGCGCCCTCGCCCATCGCGATCAGGCGCTTCACCCAGCGCGGGTCGAGATCGACGAAGTAGCACGAGCCACCACGATGGTTGGCCAGATGCTCGATCGCGAGCCGCAGGCGGCGGGGGCCGGTCGGGCCAACCATCAGCCAGTTCGTGCCCTTGGGGAAGAAGTCCGGGCCGTAGTGGTCGCTGAACTCCTCGTAATCCACCTTGTAGTCGTCCCAGCCAACGCGCTGCTTGGGCATGCCGGTGGTACCACCGGTCTCGAAGATGTTGTAAGGACGGTTGGCGTAGGCCTTCGGGACGAAGCGCTCCGGCTGCTCCTTGCGCAGAACCTCGTCATCAAAGTGGTCGAATCGCATCAGGTCGGCGAAACAGCTGATCTCCTTGAGCGGATCCCAGCCGGCCTGCTTGGCCCAGCTCAGCCAATAGTCGCAACCGGTGGCGGGCGAGAAGTGCCAGGCGATCATTTCGCGGGTCCAAGCGTCGAGCGCGGCCTGGGCTTGGGGGACGGTAAGGGTGCTGCTCATCTGGGTCGGAAGCGTTAAGGAGGAGATGAAGGTACGGTCGGCCGGGGCGGACGGATCACTTTCCGACCGCGAAGAGGTGGGTCATCGTCGCAATGTAGAGAGTATTGTTGGCTGCCACGGGGGAGCAGTAGATCGGGGTGTAGAACTCGATCTTCGCGATCAGCTGCTTCTCGCGGCCAGCCTTCAGCACCACCAGCTCGCCATCCTCCGTGCCGCAATAGAGCTTGCCGTCCGCGACGAGGGTCGAGGACCAGATGCGGCTGTTGGTCGCGTGGGTCCAGAGGATCTTGCCGGTGGCGGCATCGAGACAATGGATGTCGCCGTCGTACTCCGCTTGGAACAGCAGGCCGTCCTGCAGGCTCGGGGTGGAGATGGAGCGGCCGACGGATTTATTCACCCAGAGGGCCTTGCCGGTGATGTCCCCGCGGGCCGAGAGGTCGATGCAGCTCACCATCCCGACGCCGTCCCCGTGCTCGGGGTCCTGACCAATCGTCAGATAGGCGCGGTCACCATCGACGATGACCGTGGCGATGATCTCGCTGGGGCCGTCGTGGGTCGCATATTTCACGGGCTGGCCGTTCTTGGTCCGGTATTCCGGGGCATTGGCGTCATAGCGGAAAAACTCCTTCAGCGCCGGGAAACCCTCGGCGTGGGTGTACGGGGTGCGATCGAAGCCGTAGCACCAGCCGTCGCCACCGCCCCAGACGATCGTCGGCACGCCCTTCACCGTCGCGAAGGCCGCCGAGCCCCAGCTGGCGTGCAGCGCCCGAGTCGAGACGCCCGAGGCCTCCTCCGCCACCACCTTGCCCGTGTTCTTGTCTACGACCACCAGCGCCGGCGCCATCGGAGCCGGGATGTTCAGGTGGGACCAGTCCACGCCGTTCGATGTCGCGATCACGATGTGGTCGCCCAGCACCAACGGGGAGCAGCTCGAGACGTTATGCGGGAAGATGCCCAGCTCGGTGCGGATGTCGGTTACCCAGAGGATGTCCGCGCTCTGCGGGCCTACGGTGACGGGCTTGCCGTCGACGGACGAGAGCTTGGCCTCGTCCTGGAAACTACCCTGGTTTCCGTCGGCCATGCCCTTAACGTCGAAGCAGATGAGTTCCCCGCGATTGGAGACCACGTAGCCACGGTCGCCTTCAATGGCCGCCGAGGAGCAGAGGCCGACGAATTCCCAGTCGCTCACCTTGCCGGCGCCGACTTTCGGGACCACCAGCTGCCACAGGAAGGCGCCGGTCTTCTCATCGAAGCACATGAGCACCCCGCGGTCACCCTGCTGGGCCGCGTCACGGGGGGACTCGTTGTTGGTGCCGACGAAGACCCGGCCCCCGGCCACGACGGGCGTGCCGTACGTCTGGGACCCGAGCTTGGTCACCCAACGTACGTTCTTGGTCGATTTGGGGTCAATGGTCTCGGTCTTCGGGATCAGCTTGCCGGTCACAACGTCATCCGGGAGCCCGGTGGCCCGCTGCACCATGTTGCGGGAGGCGTTTCCGCCCCACATCGGCCAGTCGTGGGCGGCGCCCGGGGCGGCCGAGAGCGCCAGCAGGGCGAGCAGGGTGGCGGGCCGGGAGAGGGGGGCGGGCTTATTCATTGGCGGAGAGGGCGAGGTTATCGAGGTACACGCGCTTGAGGGCCTGGGGGGAGAACGCGAAGACACCGGGGGCGCCGCGGTCGTGGAGCTTCTCCTGACGGACCTCGATGGTCCACTGGTCGGGTTCCGGCTGCGCCTTGGGCCAAAGCTTGGCCCGTACCCAACCACCCCCCTTGCCGTCGCTGTCGACCCGAGTCTTCAGGCGGTACCAGGTGTTGGCTTGGGCGGCGAAGGGCACGGACTCCTTCACCCGCTCGTGGTTGCTCGAAACCTCCAGAATCCGGCTATTGGCCACCATCGCGATCAGGTAGCGCTGGTTGACCAGCCCCACCGAGGACATCACGCGGCGGTCGCCGTCCGTCATAACGTCGGCTTCCAGCGTGTAGTTGCGCAGGCTCGAGGGCCCGATGAAGTTCATCGTCCGCTGGAACAGGATGTTATCCAGGCGGTTAGTCACGACCTTGGAGCCGCCCTTCTCCATGGCGTGCCACTTCACCCGGGCGCCGAGCCAAGGGAGCGGCGGGAAACCGACGTCCTCGCCGGCCTGGTTCTTCTGGCCCAAGGGCAGCGCCTCGAAGGTCTCCCGGTGGCCCGGACCGGCCACGACGCGGCCGCGGGTGACGGAGGTGAGGGTGTTCCACTTGGCCTGCAGCTGCCCGGCGGAGAGCCGCGCCGTGGGCATGGTGCGCAGGGTCGCGCCGGCAAGCTCACCGTCCACCTCGGCCTTCACCAAAGCAGTGGGCGGGATGAACTTGGTCCAGGTGGCCTCAGCCGTGACCTCCCGCACGCGGCGGCCGGCGGCGTCGAGGCCCCAGACCTTGAAGGACTGAGATTGCCCCGCAATCAGAGCGAACTCTGCCGGCACGACCTGGATTTGGGTCACGGGCCCGGTAGCCGCTGGCTCCGGCTGGAACGCCACCGACGGCGGCATACTGGCGGCGGAGGCCTTGGGGCCGAAGCAGTGCAGCGACTCGCGGGTAAAGATCAGGACCGCATCCCCGTAAAAGGCCGGGGCGCCGAGCACCAGCGAGTCGAGCTTGTTGACGGAGACAATCTGCGCCTTGTCGCCGGCATCGCGCAGAACGTAGACGGTGCCGTTGTGCATCGGCACGTAGAACTTGCCGTCGGCATAGGCGGGCGAGGCGTGCAGTTGGTCGGGGGCGAGCTTCTCGCTCCAGAGCAGCTTGCCGGTGGCGGCGTCGGCGCAGAGCAGGCTGCCGGTGGCGATGGTCGAGTAGACCCGTCCGTTGACGAGCAGCGGGGAGCTGCTGAAAGCCATAAATTCATCATTGCGCCAGAGCTCGGCCTCCTTGGTCAGGACGACCGGCTTCGGACCCGTGGGATACTCGGTGGGGATCCTCAGGGCGACGAGGCGCCCGTGGTGGGTGGCGTCGACGTTCTCCTTGCCGTGGACCCCGATGAGCTTGCCCGGGCCGGCGAGGAGCACGTCCGCGTTGACGCCCGACTGGGAGAGGCGGAAGCGCCAGACCGGCTCGCCGGTGCGGACGTTGATGCAGACGATGTGGCCGCAGCCGGTGCCGGCGTACATCACCCGCTGGTCACCAAGGTTGCCGAAGACCGGCGTGGCAAAGGTGCTGTCGAGCGGCTCGATGCCCGGGGTGCAGAACCAGACGAGTTCCCCGGTGCGCTTGTCGAAGGCGTAGAAACGGTTGCGGGCCGGGCCATCGGCGCCCCAGTTGGCGGTGATGCCGTCGGTGATGATGAGCGGGCCGTCGATCGCGAGGGAGCCGGTGCGACCGTTGGGGAAGGTGAGGCGACCATACTCCTCCATCATCGAATGCTCCCAGAGGACCTTGCCGTCCCGGGTGAAGGCGAACAGCTGGCCCCACGTCGACTCAAGGTACACGTTGCCAGTCTCGGCGTCCACGACCGGCGCCCCGATGGCGTAGCGGTTGTAGGTGGTGTCGCTAAGGTAATCCCGGAAGCGGTACTCCCAGAGTTTGGACCCGGTCTTCGCGTCGAGGCAGAGGAGGGTCTCCTCGACGTCCGTGGTCTCGCCGTAAAACCCGAAGGCGTACACTCGGCCGTCGGCGATGACCGGGGTGCCGGCGCCGCGCACCTTCAGGGACCAGCGGTGATTCTGACCCCCGATCTCCAAGGTATCCGGCAGCGTGGTTCTGGCGGTGGAGACGCCGTTCTGGTCCGGCCCGCGCCAGTTGAGCCAGCCGCTGGCGGCAAGGGAGGTGCTGGGGACCCCCGCAAGGGCGGCGACCGCGAGGAGAAGGGGCAGGAGGCGGATCATACGGTGAGGAAGGTGTGACCGGGAGGACGAGGGCACTGCCCGCGGGGTTCCGCGCGCGCCCGTGAAGGCAGGCCGGCTCCGGGCAAACCGCAAGGCGGTTTTGCCTTAAATTCAGGCCCGCGCCCTCCGGCGGAGTCAGCGCCAAGCCTCGTCAAAGAACCCGGCCGCGACGATCCGCCCCGGCCAGCGCGGTCCCGGCGGCTCCCGCAGGTCGATCACGGCGTGGTCCGGCAGCTTCGGGGTCTGCAGGGAATTGGAGCCGTAGCCGTGGTCCCGGAAATCGATGCCCGAGTTCAAGACCACATACTTTTCCGGGTTCAGCGGGTTGGGGAAAATCAGGATCGGGGCGTGGTGGGCCGCGTCGTGCTGCTCGCCCCGGAAGGTCAGCGTCCGCGCGTCCCATTGCAGCGGCAGGCCGGGCAACAGCCGCGCGAGGAGCCGGTTGGCCCCCGGGTCGCCCCAAAGCACGATATGGCTCTGCGCGAGGTCCTCGGCGGTGACCGCGGTGTCGCCCTTGACGGGGGCGTCTCCCCGGAACAGGGCGCGCCAGAGCCCGCGGGCGCGCTCCATTTCTGCCGTGGCCCAGGAGCCTACCGCCGGGTGCCAAGCCTTGCCCGTGGGGCGGACGAACAGGAAACGGTCGAGGAAGGCGTCGTTGACCGGCCCGGTCAGGCCCGGGCGCTTGCGTGGTCCGGTCGGCGGGGGCCCTGCCCGCCAGACGCCATCCTGCCGGTGCAGGAGCCTCTCGGGCGCCAGGGCGGGCAGGGGGACGTCCTGGCCGTCGATCTTGACCGTGCGCAGCCCGGGGAGCACCAGGCGCACGGCGGTGGTACCGCGGGTGGTGACCTCGGCGGTGTCGCCGCGGAGGCGGCCTTCGAGGTCGGCGCGGCTCCAGTGTTCCGCGAGGCCCTCAAAGCGCAGCCACGAGGCGCCGGGGTAGCGCAGGGTGCGGGTGGTGACCCGCAGGAGGGCCGGACGGGGGTCGCGGCCGCGGTCGAGCAGGGCTTCGAGGCGGGCGGTGAGGTCCTGGCGGACTTCCGGGTGGTATTTATGGGCGGTGCCGGGGCCGATGAGGTGGGGGAGGGTGAGGCCCTCCTGCGCGAGCGCGGCGGCCATCACGTCGGCGGCCTGCTTCTGCGGGTCGATTTCTCCGCTGTAGGCGATGGTGGGGCAATGGGACAGGTTCCGCGCGTAGGCGGTGGCGTCGTACCAGCCCCAGAGTTTCTGTTCCCAGGCGGTTGGCGGTTCCTTGCCGGGGGCGAAGACCTTGGCGTAGGCGGCGGTCTCCGCGAAGCCCGCGCCCGGGGCGGCGGCGGCCCAGAGGCCGGCGTGGTGGGTGGCGAGGTGCCAGGTGCTGGCGCCGCCCATCGAGAATCCGGCCACAAGGATCCGGTCCGGATCGATCGGCTGTTCCGCCCGGACGGCGACGAGCGCCTCGAAGACATCGGTCTCGCCCGCGAACTTGGTCGCGTTGCAGAAGCGGCCGTAGGGGATGAGCGTGACCGTGTCGCAGGGCGTGAGCTGGGGGGGGCCGGATTCGCGTTCGCCGATGAAGGTGAGTTCGGTGCGCTTCTCGCCGCGGCCGAGGAGCCAGACCATCAGCCGCCGCGGCCGGCCGGGGGTGAGGTCGGGCGGAATGACGAGCCCGTAGGGCTGCACGGAGCCATCGATGCGGGAGCGATAGCCGCGGACGACTAGGCCGGTGGCATTCCGCCAGGGGGCCTCGCCGCGGCGGAGGGCGGCGACGCGTTCGCGGCCGGTGGCGAGGGCACGGTGGGCCGCGGCGACCTGCTTCAGGTCGAAGAACTCATCGTGCCGCAGCGCCCAGTCCACCGCCTTGTGGAAGATCTCGGCGTCGGGGGTGAGTTCGAGGAGCTCCTTCCGGCTCGGTTCAACCAGCTCGGCCCGCAGCTGGGCGAGGTCCGCGGCCAAGGCGGCGGAGGCGGCGGTGAGGTCCGCGCGGGCGGCGGCGGGGATCTCGATGCCCGCCGGGGGCAGGCGGGCGGCCGGCGTCGCGGCCGCGGCGAGCGCGGCCGGGAGCAGCAGCACGAAGGGCAGGAGGACGCGGGGCGGGGTCATCGCGCGTCCAGCACAGCGCGTGCCGCGCCCGGGTCACGCCCGAAGTGGGCTGGGGGCGGCTCCGCGCCCTGCTGATCGCTAGGCCGACGAGTGCCCCGCGGCTCGCGCCGACCAGAATACGGTGAGCAGGACGGTCATCGGAGGACCGGCCGGTCCGGGCCGGCGGAAGGGCTCAGGGCGCCGGCAGCTGGCCCCGACGCGGCCCAGTGCCGAGCATTTGGCCCAGATTGTAGCGCTTGCCGTTGATCTCGAGCGCGAGGTTCTCCGCTAGGCTCGCCTCCACGAAAAGCGCGCCGGCCCGCGGCACGGAACGCGATTCGCCGGCGGCGAGAAATCCGGTGAAGACGATCTCACCCTCGGAGTCGTCCGCGTTCTTGCGCCGCAGGGTCACCTGCACCGCCCCGGTCGCCACGAGGCCCAGCTGCGGGCCCTTGGGCGCGGCCGGCGCGGGCGCGGGACGCTTCACCGGCGCGGGCGAGCCGCTGAAGAAGATGCCCTTGACGAGGAAGAGGACGATGAGCGCGGCGACGGCGATCGCGCCCCATTTGACGTAGAGGAAGACCTTCGCCGGATCCGGACCCGTGGGCAAAGAGCTGCCGGGACGCGCCCGCGGGGGCGCAGGCACCTGCTCCTCGGCCTCGCCCTCCTCCGCGGTGGTTCGCGCGGCGGGCGACTCGAACGGTGGCGTCGACACGTCCAGCCGGCCGTAGATCTCGCGCGCCGAGGGCCGCGGCCGCGCCTCCCCGCGCCCCAGCGCCGCATAATCGGCGAGGACCCGGTCGGCGGGCACCTTCAGGAGGTGAGCGTAGGTCCGTAGGAAACCACGGACGTAGATCTCGGTCAGCCCGATGTCGAAGTGGTTGCTCTCGAATTTCTGCAGATAATCGCCGCGGATCTTCGTCACCTCGGCCGCCTCGCGCAGCGAAATCCCCTTCTTCTTGCGCGCTTCCTCGAGTCGTTCGCCGATGGTCTGCATGCGGGGGACTTAGGGGATGGCCCGGGGCAAGTCACCTCGAAACACGCCGGGGGGTGCGGTTGGCCCGGGGCAGGCCGCTCAAAGGCTGTCGAGGTCCACAAGGATCTCGCGCGGGCTCGATCCGTTCTCCGGCCCGACGATGCCCTTCTCCTCCATGATTTCCATGATGCGGGCGGCGCGATTGTAGCCGATCTTCAGCTTGCGCTGCAGCATCGAGGTGCTCGCGCGGCGCGTGGCCTTCAGCACCTCCATTGCCTCGCGGTACAACTCATCATCGTCCCCGAGGTCGCCGTCCTCACCCTCGCCGTCTTCGTCCTCGCGCGCTGCCCGGTCGATCTGCTGCTGCACCGATTGCGCGTATTGGGGCGGACCATTGCGCTTGAGGTGCTCGACCATCGCTTGCACCTCCTCGTCCGAGACGAACGCGCCCTGCGCCCGCACGAGGCGCGAGGATCCCGGCGGGGAGAACAGCATATCGCCGCGGCCGATCAGGGTGTCCGCGCCCTTGGTGTCGAGGATGGTCCGCGAATCGACTTGCGAGGCCACCTGGAACGCGATGCGGGAAGGAAGGTTGGCCTTGATGACGCCAGTGATGACGTTCACGGAGGGCCGCTGCGTGGCGATGATGAGGTGGATGCCGGCGGCGCGGGCCAGCTGGGCGAGGCGTGCGATGTTGGTCTCGATGTCCGCCGGCGCCACGGCCATCAGGTCCGCGAGCTCGTCGATGATTGCCACGATGTACGGGAGGCGGTCCGGGATCTCCACGCCAGCGAGCGGGTCCACGCCCTCGAGGACACCCTGAGCCTCGGGCGCCGGCGGCGGCTCCTCGCCCCCGCGCCTGCGCTGGTTGAAGCCCACGATGTTGCGCACGTTGACCTTGGCGAAAATCTGGTAGCGCTGCTCCATCTCCTTCAGCAGCCACTTCAGGGCTGCGGGCACCTTCTTCGGTTCCGTCACCACCGGGATCAGCATGTGCGGCAGCGCATTGAAGATCTTCAGCTCCACCACCTTCGGATCCACCATGATCATCCGCAGGTCCTTCGGGCTCTTGGAATAGAGGATCGAGGCGACGATGGAGTTGATGCACCACCGGGATCAGCATATGCGGCAGCGCATTGAAGATCTTCAGCTCCACCACCTTCGGATCCACCATGATCATCCGCAGGTCCTTCGGGCTCTTGGAATAGAGGATCGAGGCGACGATGGAGTTGATGCAGACCGATTTGCCGGAGCCGGTCGCGCCCGCGATGAGCAGGTGGGGCATCTTGGCGAGATCCGAGACGAGCGGCGCGCCGGAGACGTCCTTACCAAGCGCGATGGGGATTTCCGACTTGGTGCCGCTCCACGGTCGCGCCCGCGATGAGCAGGTGGGGCATCTTGGCGAGATCCGAGACGAGCGGCGCGCCGGAGACGTCCTTGCCAAGCGCGATGGGGATTTCCGCCTTGGTGCCGCTCCAGTCCTCGCTCTCGAGCAATTCGCGCATCCCGACCGGGGTCGGCCGCTGGTTCGGCACCTCGACGCCCACCGCGGCCTTGCCAGGAATGGGCGCGAGGATGCGCACCGATTGGGCCCGCATGCCGAGGGCGATGTTCTTGTCGAGGCCGGAGATCTTTTCCACCCGCACGCCCGGGGCGGGCACGACCTCGTAGCGGGTGATGACGGGCCCGACGTGGATCTCGCCGAGGGTGACCTCGACACCGAACTCGGAGAGGATGCGGAGCAGGTTAATCGCGTTCTGGCGGTGCTCCTCCTCGCCGTCCGCGGCGGAGGTGCGCACCTGCCCGCGGAGGAGCGAGAGGGGCGGAAACTGGTAGTTCTTGTCCTCGCTCTGGGGCAGGGCCACCCGCGCGGCTCTCCGCGGTTCCTCGGGCTTGACGATGGTCAGAGCCACCTTGGCCGGAGCCGGGGTGGGCTTCTCCGCCGCGGGGGCGGGCGCGGGTTTGGCGGGAGGCGCCGGCGGCTCGACCACGGCGGGTCCCGGGGCGGGCGGGCGCGGGGCGTGGCGGGTAAGGGGATCGCCGTCCGCCTTCGGGGCCGCGACCTTCGGGCCGGAGGCGCCGTCAAGGCGAGGGCGGGGGAGTGGGGCGCGACGGGCTTTCCCGTGGCGGCGGCCGTTTCGGCCTTGCGCAGCATTTCGGCCTGCTGCTGAAGCAGTGCCGTGCGTTCCGCGGCGAGCTGGGCCCGTTCCGCCCGCCACGTGGCGAAGGCGGCGAGGACGCGTTGGAATTCCGCGCCGGGGTCACTGAAGAAAACGAAGACCAGGCAGCCGATGTAGACCGACACCAGCAGCAGGTCCGCGCCGAAGCCGCCGAGCAGGGGTTCGAGGAAGCTGTGGTAAAGCCAGAGGCCGATGAAGCCGCCGGGCCCGGCCGGGCACCAGTTGCTGCGCCACGTTTTCGTCTCGAACATCGCCGCGATCCCGGCGCCCACGAGGAGCGCGAGCACCATCGTGAGCACGCGGGCCTGCGTCACCCGCCGCGAGCCGCGCACTGCGAGGTAGACCAGCCAGGCGAGGAAGAGCGGGAGCAGCCAGCCGGCAAAGCCGAGCATTCGGTAGACCGAGGCCGCGAGGTAGGCGCCGACGATTCCCGCTGGGCCCCGGACGGTGGGTAGAGGCTGGTGGTCGTACGGGCTCTGCGAGGGATCGTAGGTGGCGAGGGCCACCGTCAGGTAGGCCCCGCCCAGCGCCGTCCCGATCGCGAGTCCCCAGAGGACCGGCGCGCGCGTGGTGGTGGCAAAAGGGGTTGAGCTCTCGGCCTTGGGCATTTGGCTCCGACGGATCGGGCAGACAGTGAATCCGAGGCCATCCGCCCGGTCGGTCAAACGCAAATCCCCCCGCTCCGCCCTCCTTCACCGCCTTTTGATGACGCCGCTCCCCCTCCTCCGCTTCGCCCCGCTCTACCAAGAACGTGTTTGGGGCGGCCGCGCCTTTGCCAGCGCCCTGGGCCGCACGCTGCCCGCCGGGGACCGTCCGATCGGCGAGAGCTGGGAACTCGTCGACCGCCCCGAGGCTCAGTCCCGCGTGATCGGCGGGGCGTGGGACGGCCAGTCGCTGCGGGCGATGATCGCGGCGGATACTGCGAGGGTGATGGGACCAGGATGGGCGGCCGCGCGGCCGTTCCCGATTCTGGTAAAGTGGCTCGATTGCCGGGAACGCCTCAGCCTGCAGGTTCACCCGCCCGCCGCTGCGGCCGCCGAGTTGCGGGGGGAGCCGAAGACCGAGAACTGGTACCTGGCCGACTGCCAGCCGGGCGCGCACCTCATCGTGGGCCTGCGGCGCGGCGTCACACGCGAGGCCTTCGCCGCGGCCCTCGCCGCGGGCACCGCGGAGAAGTACGTCCACCGGTTTCCCGTCGCCGCGGGCGATTCGATTCTGGTGCGCAGCGGCCAGCTGCACGCGATCGACGGCGGCAACCTCATCCTCGAGATCCAGCAGAATTCCGACACGACTTATCGGGTTTACGACTGGGGCCGCGTGGGCCTCGACGGCCGGCCGCGCCAGCTGCACGTGGAAGAGTCGCTGCGCTCGATCCTCTGGGACGACGTGGAGCCAACGCCGCGGCGCGCGGGCCCGGGGTCGGCGGTATTGGCGGACGCCCCGGAGTTCCGGCTGCGGCGGGCGGCGCTGGCGCCGGGCGAGAGCCTGCGGCTGGCGGCGGACGAGCAGCCCCGGATCCTGAGCGTGGTGGCGGGGCGGCTGGAGGGCGCGGGCGCACCGCTGCGGCGGGGCGACAACGCGCTCGCACCGTATGCGGGGGATTTCGCCCTGACCGCCCCTGAAGGGGCGACGGTGCTGGTGACGGAGAATTTTGCGCGTTGAGCGGGAGTCGGGACATCCTCCGGCCCTCCGGGGCGAAGTGCGGCTTGAAGTCCGGCCCGGGCGCGTGTTTCTTTCTGCTTTTTCCGTATGCCTGAGCCTGCCGCCTCCGTTCCGCCCGAGTCCGCTGTCCCGCCGCCGCCCGCCGCGGAGGCGAAACCTGAGACCTCGGATGCCGCCGCGCAGCTGGCCGCCGCCAAGGCCGAGGCCGCGGCCAATCTCGATCGATTCCTGCGCGCCGCTGCCGACCTGGAGAATTTCCGCCGCCGCGTCGTCCGCGAGAAGGATGACCTTCGCGCGGCCGCCACCGGCCGGGTGCTGGAGGATATCTTCCCTGTGATGGATACCCTAGCGCTGGCGATCAGCGCCGCCCGGCAGCCCGCGGCCGACCTGAAGTCCCTCGTTAACGGCGTCGAGATGGTGCTTGGGCAGTTGCGCACCGCGCTGGCCAACCACGGCCTGAAGGAAATCAACCCGCTGGGGCAGCCCTTCGATCCGCACCAGCACGAGGCGATCGGGCACCAGCCGGCGGAGCAGCCCGCCGAGCACGTCGCGGCGGTGGTTCGCACCGGCTACATTCTTAACGGTCGCCTGTTGCGGCCCGCTTCCGTCCTCGTCTCCAGCGGCCCGGCCAGGTAACCGGTAGCTATGGCGCAGGACGATTATTACCAGCTGCTGGGGGTTGAGCGCGGGGTCTCCGCGGAGGAACTGAAGAAGGCGTACCGCAAGAAGGCGGTCCAGCACCATCCCGACAAGAATCCCGGCAACAAGCAGGCCGAGGAGATGTTCAAGAAAGTATCCCACGCCTACGAGGTCCTCAACGATCCCGAGAAGCGGGCGGCGTACGATCGCTACGGGGCGGCGGCATTTGAGGGTGGCGGCGGCGCTTCGCGCGGCCCCGGCGGCGGTGCGGGGGCGGGCGGCTTTCACGACCCCTTCGACATTTTCCGCGAGGTCTTCGGCCAGCGCGGGGGCGGGGGAGGCGGCATTTTCGAGGAGATGTTCGGCGGCGGGAGTCAGGGGGGTGGTCAGGGCGGGCAGGATGGTTCCGATCTCCGCTACGACCTCGAGATCACGCTCGAGGAGGCGGCCCGTGGCGTGGAGAAGGAGATCTCCTTCCGCAAGGCGATGGCGTGCGAGCGGTGCGATGGATCCGGCGCGGAGCCGGGGTCGCGGCGCGTCAACTGCGTGACCTGTCGCGGCTCCGGTCAGGTGCGGCGTTCGGGCGGCATCATCACCTTCACCCAGACCTGCCCGTCCTGCGGCGGGGCCGGGTCGCGGATCGAGAAGCCGTGTACCGCGTGCAAGGGCGAGGGTCGGGTGGCGAGGAACACCAAGATCCAGGTGCGCATCCCGCCAGGCGTCGACACCGGGTCGCGTCTGCGGTCGTCGGGCAACGGCGAGGCGGGCGTGGCGGGTGGTTCCGCGGGCGACCTTTACATCGTGCTGACCGTGCAGCAGCACGAGCTCTTCGAGCGGCAGGGGGATGACCTGCACTGTGATATCCCGATCAAATTCACCTATGCGGCCCTGGGCGGGACCATCGAGGTGCCGACCTTGTCGGGCCGGGCCTCGTTGAAGATCGCGCCGGGGACCCAGAGCGGGACGACCTTCCGCCTGCGGGGCAAGGGCATGCCGAGCCTGCGCGGTGGAACCGCGGGGGACCAGCTGGTGCGGGTGCAGGTGGAAGTGCCGACGAGCCTGGCTTCGGAGCAGCGGCGGATTTTGGAGGAGTTCGCGAAGGTGAGCGGCGACGCCAACGAGCCGACCTCGCGTTCCTTCTTCGAGAAAGCGAAGAAGTTCTTCTGAGCCGGGGCGGTTGGGCCGGCAGTTCCGCGGCGCGGGGCCGTTTGCTCCGGCAGCTTGCCCTGAATCTGCTCCGCCTCGGGAATATAACCTGTTGGTGAAGGTCTGGTCCCCGAGTCGCGTGAAAGCTTCCCGGCCGGCGCCGACCAGATCCGCGCCGAGCAGTGCGGCGTCATGCCCACCGACAGCAGCCCCAACTGAGAACTTATTTCGGAGGCGTTAAATCGCCTATTTCGCTTCTCGCAGGAACGCAGCGGCCTAGAAAATTTTTTCCCCGCACCAAGAGGTTTTTGATACGGGAAAACTGGCGGAGAGGGG
>VHCI01000064.1 GCA_016871775.1 Verrucomicrobiota bacterium
GCGGGATGGTCATCGACGGTGCCTACCATATGGGCTCCTGGGTCGGGGGCGTCTGCACGCCCTCGCGGCATATGATGATGAGCGGGCGCACGGTGTGGCACATCCCGGACGGGAGCGGCCGCGGCGCGAATCCCCACACCAGCAACCCCACGCTCGTCCCGCCCGACCTGCCCGATCACACCCTGGCCGCGGTCTTCAACCGCGCGGGCTACGCGACGATGCGGACCTGCAAGGTGGGCAACAGCTACGAGGCCGCGAACCGCCTCTTTCAAGTGCGGCGCGACGCCACCAAGCGCGGCGGCGACGACGCCTCCGGCTCCGCCTGGCACGCTGAGCAGGTGCTGGCCTACCTCGACGAGCGCGTGGCCGCCTCCGACGCCCGGCCGTTCCTGATCCACTTCGGCTTCTCCCACCCGCACGACACCCGCGACGGCAAGCCCGAGTTGCTCGCGCAGTACGGGGCCACCAACCACACCGACCTCGCGCAACCGCCCGACACCCACCCGCGCCAGCCACCGCTGCCCGCCAATTACCTGCCCGCGCATCCGTTTCCCCACGGACATCCAGGCCTCCGCGACGAGGTCGCCGTCAGCGGCGTCTGGGAACGGCGCGACCCGGCCACGATCCGCAACGAGATCGGCCGCCAGCTCGCTTGCAGCGAGAACATCGACACCCAGCTCGGCCGCGTCCTCCGCCGGCTGGAGGCGATGGGCGAGCTCGAGCACACCTACGTCTTCTACACCGCGGACCACGGGATGGCCATCGGCCGCCACGGCCTGCAGGGGAAGCAGAATCTCTACGAGCACACCTGGCGCGTGCCGCTGCTGGTGCAGGGGCCGGGGATCCGCCCGGGCTCACGCGCCCAAGGCAACGTCTACCTGACCGACCTCCTCGCCACCTACTGCGATCTCGTCGGTATCCCCGCACCCGCCACCAACGAGGGCCGCAGCTTCCGCCCTGTGCTCGAGGGCCGCGCCGCCACCGTCCGCGACACCCTCTACGGCGTCTACTGCGGCGGCACCCGGCCCGGCGTACGCGCCGTCCGCCACGGCGACTGGAAACTCGTCCAGCACGACGTCCTCGGCGGCAAGGTGCGCGAGCTCCAGCTGTTCAACCTTCGCGAGAACCCCGACGAGTTCCTCGCCGCGCACCACGATCCCGCGGTGTTTGCGCTGACCGGCCGCCGCCCGGCCCCGCACCAGGTGAACCTCGCTGGCGACCCGCGCCACGCCGCCAAACTCCGCGAGATGCAGGCGCTGCTCCTCGCCGAGATGCGCCGCCACAACGACCCATTCCGCCTTTGGGACCAGCCCGATGACGGCCTTCCGCAGCCGCCCCACCCCGACGCGGCCCCGCGCGCCGGCAAGGGCAAGAAGAACGGCTGAGCGCCCGCCAACCGCGGCCCGGACCCCGGGTAGAATTCCGGTGACGGCCAGCTTTGGCGTCGCCCGCCCGCCCGCGCCGGGGCCAGTCTCCCGCCCGCGCCGGCCCGCCGCCAGCGCCCCCCTCTCCCCGATGCCCGCCCGCTCCCGCCCCCCGTTCCTCCTGCTGGCGGCCCTCTTGGGTGCCGCCGCCCCGCGCAGCCCGGCCGCAAAAAACCCCGACGCGACCCCGCCCGCCGCGGACCCGGCGCGCGCGGCGGAACAGGCCTGGTACGCCGCCCTGCCCCGCGCCCCCGCCCCGGAGCTGACCCGCCACGGCCTCGTCGCGCAGGAGTTGCGCCGGTGGCGGCCCCGCGGAGCCAACCAGGGCGTGGCCGTCGATGCGGACCATTTCTACGGCATCGGGAACTTCGTGGTGGGCAAGTACGACAAGCGCTCCGGGGAACGGGTCGCCGAATGGGTCGGTCCCCGCGGGGGCGCCACGATCCACCTCAACGGCGGACTCATCCAGGACGGCCTGCTCGTCCTCGCCCACTCGAACTTCCCGCAGGTCCCAATGATGAGCTCGCTGGAGTTCTTCGATCCGCGGACGCTCACCCCCGTGCGCAGCCTGAGCCTCGGCCTGCGGCCCGGCTCGCTGACCTGGGCGGAACGGCGCGACGGCTTCTGGTGGGCCTGCTTCGCGCACTACAACGACCAGGGTTTCACCCCCGGCCTCGACCAGCGGTGGACCCACGTCGCCCGCCTCGACGACCAGTGGCAGCCGCTCGAATCCTGGCTCTTCCCGCCGCAGGTGGTCGCCACTTGGGGCAAGAGCAGCTGCTCCGGCGGCAGCTGGGGCGACGACGGCCTGCTCTACGTGACCGGCCACGACGCGCGGGAACTTTACGTCCTGCGCCCACCGCGGATGGGGTCGACCCTTGAGTACATAACGACCATCGACGTGCCCTTCGAGGGGCAGTCGTGGGCGTGGGACCGCAGCGAGGGGCGCGTGATCTACGGCATCACCCGCCGCACGCGCGAGGTCGTGGTTGCCCGCATCCCCGAGTTGCCGGCCGCGCTCCACGGGCGTTGAGCGGCGTCAGATGGAGTACTTGGCGCGCACGTCCTCCGGGATGGGCGTGGCGCGGCCGGTCGCGAGCGTGACGAGCGTGTAGTCGCAGGCCCCGTCGCACACCCGCTTGCGCAGCGGGAGCTTCTCGATCTCGAAGGCCACGCGGCACCCGGTCTCCGTGAAGTGCTCGATCCAGCAGCGGACGACCATCCGGTCGCCCCAGCCGAGGGGCCGCTTGTACTGGATAGAGGCGGTCGCCATCCACCAGCCGAGGCCGCGCTCGGCGAACGCCTGCATCGACATCCCGTAGTGGCGCTCCATCTGCTCGAAGCGCGCCGCCAGCACGTAGTCGAGGTAACGCGTACTGTGCACGTGCTGGTACAGGTCGATGTCGTCCGGCCGCACGGCCAGCTCCGTCTCGAACTTTGAGAAGACGTTCATCCCGCCAGCCAACGCCCGCGGCCCGCTGGCCGCGATGCTTTTCCCGCCCCCGCGCGGCCCCCGCGCTTCGGTCAGTCGAAGAGGCGGGCCAGCAGGCGGCGGTCCCGCTTGGTCGGGCGGCCGCTGCCCTTCTCGCGCGCCAGCAGCTGCCGCACGCCCGCCTCGCGCGCCTTCGCCCGCTCGCTCTCAGGGGTCGTCTCGGTGCAGAACCCCGGCACCCACCGCGCGGCCACCCGGCCGCGCGGCGACGCCACCACCACCAGCGTGCGGGTGACGAGGCCGTCCCGCACCGAGACGCATTCGCCGGGGCGTACCTCGCGGGCGGGTTTCGCGAACCGGTCGTTCACCGCGACGCTGCCGGCGCGGCACGCGTCCGCGGCAAGGCTGCGCGACCGGAAGATCCGGACCATCCACAGCCACTGGTCGAGGCGCGCGGGTTTGGCGGCGGGCGCCGGGGCGACAGCGGGGGCGGCCACGGCGTCACCGGCCCGGGAACTCGGCGCGGAGCCAGTCGTCGAGCAACGCCTTCTCGTGTCGGAGGGGATCGTCGCGGAAGCCGCCCGTGATCTTCATCAGAAAGTCGAGATCGGAGAGCTCGCGCTGGCCCGTGCGGACGACGCGGCCGGCGGCGTCGGCGAGGCGGAACTCGAGGCCGAGGCGGGGCGGGTAGAGATCGCGGATGATGCGCACGTCGCCCCACTGCGGCCCGCGCCACGGCTCGAATTCGCCCGCGAGGTCCACCGCGGTGAAGGTGATGTCGAGGCGGTAGCCGGCGGACAACCGGGGGGCCGCGGCGCGCATGAGGTGTTCACGCAGGCGGTCGAGGTGGGCGGTGTCGCGCGGGTCGCCGGGGAAACGTTCGGCGGCATCGGCGAAGGCGGCGGGTTCGCGGAAATCGACGCGAACCCGGGCGTCCGCGTCGGGCGCGGGTGCGGGCGCAGCCGGCAGGGCGGCGGCGAAGAGGAGGGCGAGGAGCAGGAGCGACGCTGGCATTCCTAAAAAAGCATACCCCAACTTTGTTCCTTTGTCACCCTGGCAGCGTGGTGCGGGTTGCAAAGGGGCCGGGATCGCCTCCCTTCCACAAAGTGTTCGCCAACCTCTTTCACGTCATCACGCGCCGGCCCCCGCCGCCGGAGGCGGTGCGGCAGGCGTTCGTCGAGGAGGTGCGCGTGCGCGCACGGCCGGTGCGGAACCCCCGGCTTGAGCGGCTCATTATGGTCGCGTGGATCCTGATCGCGGTGAAGCACGCGGCCATCATCTGGGCCTGCCGCCACTACCCGGTGCCCTTCCACCAGCTCTGGATCAATTTCCCGACGTGGCTGCTCGGGGTGCTCGCGACCGGGCTATACTTCGGCCGGCTGCGCCGCGGCTGAGCCGGACTCCGGCCGCCCCTTGCGCCCCCGCGCGCGGCCTTCCAAGGTCGGGGGATGCCCCCGGTCGCCGCCAAGTTCCTCCGCCTCGCCGCCGCCGCCCTCGGCCTCCTCGCGGCCGTCGCCCTCGGGGCCGGCCTCTGGCTCCACGGGCACCTGCGCTCCAGCCTGCCCCGCCTCGACGGGGTCGCCACCGTGCCCGGCCTCGCCGCGGCGGTGACGGTGGAGCGCGACGACCTCGGGACGCCAACCATCCGCGCTCGCGACCGCGTCGACGCCACCCGCGCCCTCGGCTGGCTGCACGCGCAGGACCGCTTCTTCCAGATGGACCTCCTGCGCCGCGCGGCGGCCGGGGAACTCGCCGCCCTCGCCGGCGCCCGGGCGCTGCCGCGGGACCGCCAGACGCGCCGCCACGGGTTCCGCCGCATCGCCAAGGAGGTGCTGGCCCGCCTCGACCCCGCCGACCGCGCCCTCCTCGAGGCCTACGCCGCAGGCGCCAACGCCGGCCTCGCCGCCCTCGGCGCCACCCCGTGGGAATACCTCGCCCTCCGCGCCACGCCGGAACCCTGGCGCCCCGAGGACACCCTCCTTGTCGGCTACAGCCTCGTCCTCGACCTGCAGGACGGCACCGGCCGCTACGAGCGGAGCCTGATGACCCTGCGCGACACCTACGGCGAGGAGGTGCTGGCGTGGCTTGCCCCGCTGGTCGGTCCGGACGACGCCGCGCTCGACGGCACCGTCGCGCCACTCCCGCCCATCCCCGGGCCAAAGCTGATCAACCTCCGTGCGCGCCCGCTCAGCGCCCGACCCGCGCCCGCCGCCCCCGGGCTGGTCTGGCGGGAGCCCGCACCCGCGGACGCGTTCCCGTTCCCGGCCCCCGATCCCGAGCTACGCCCCGGCTCGAACGCCTTCGCGCTCGCGGGCAACCTCGCGGCCGGCGGCGCGGCGCTGGTGGCGAACGATATGCACCTCGGGCTCGCCGTGCCCACGATCTGGTACCGCGCCTCGCTCGCCTTCGGCGGCCGCACCGTTACCGGCGTCACCCTGCCCGGCACGCCCTTCGTGGTCGCCGGCAGCAACGGAGACATCGCTTGGGGCTTCACCAACGCGCAGGTCGACAGCGGGGACCTGATCGCGGTCGAGACCAACTCCCTCGCGCCGAACCTCTACAAGGCCCCCGGCCACGGCGACGAGTTCCTGCGCCTCGAACGCCGCCGCGAGACCATCGCGGTGCGCGGCGGGGACCCCGTGACCGAGGAGTACGAGTGGACCGTCTGGGGCCCAGTAGTCGGGCGCAACCACCGGGAGCGGCCCCTCGCCCTTAAGTGGGTGGCCCACGATCCCGCGGCGATGAACCTCGGGCTGCTGCAACTGGAGCAGGCCCGCACCACGGACGAGGCCGTGGCCAGCGCGCACCGCGCCGGGATCTCCCACGTGAACCTGATCGTCGGCGACCGCACCGGCGCCATCGCGTGGACCATCGCCGGGCGCCTGCCGCACCGCGTCGGGTACGACGGCCGACTGCCGGTCACGTGGAGCTTCGGCGACCGCCGCTGGGATGGCTACCTGCCGGCCGCTGAGGTGCCCGTGGTGCGCGGCAGCGACTCGAGCCTGCCCGGGCGCCTCTGGTCGGCGAACCAGCGCCACGTGGGCGGCGCGGCGCTCGCGCGGCTCGGCGACGGGGCCTACGCGGCGCCGCCCCGGGCCGCCCAAGTCCGCGACGGTCTCGCGCGCCTCACCGCGGCGACCCCGCGCGACCTCCTGGCGGTGCAGCTCGACGACCGGGCTCTGTTCCTGCAGCCATGGCACGGGCGCCTGCTCGCGGTGCTCACCCCGAAGGCCGTGGCCGGCCAGCCCGCCCGTGCCGAACTGCGGCGGCGGGCGGAGGTCTGGGAGGGCCGTGCCAGCCCCGAGGCCATCAGCTACCGCCTCGTGCGCGAGTTCCGCCAGGCGGTCCTGCGGCGCGCGCTCGGGCCGGTCTTCGCGCCCTGCAGCGACGCGATGACCGACTTCGACTCGCGCCGGCTGCAGGTCGAGCCCGCCCTGCAGGCGCTGCTGCGGGAGCGGCCGATGCACTTCCTCGATGCCCGCTACGCGAGCTGGGACGAGCTGCTCGCGGCGGCCGCCGACGACACCGCCGCGGCGCTCGCCGCCCTCGGCTCCGATCCCGCCGCCGCCACTTGGGGCGCCCGCAACCGCGCCGCCATCCGCCACCCGCTGAGCGGGGCCCTGCCGTTCGTCGGCCGCTGGCTGGACCTGCCCGCCGACCCGCTGCCGGGCGACAGCGACCTGCCGCGCTACCAGTCGCCCACCAACGGCGCGAGCGAACGCCTCGTGGTCGCGCCCGGCCGCGAGGCGGCGGGGATCCTGCAGGTGCCGGGCGGCCAGAGCGGCCACCCGCTCTCGCCGTATTACCGGGCCGGCCACACCGCGTGGGTCCGCGGCGAGCCCAGCCCGTTGCTCCCGGGCCCGACCCGTCATACATTAACGTTGCAACCCTAACGCCGATGCCGCTCCACCTCCTCGACCATCCCCTCGCCGCGCACCTCGTCACCCACCTGCGCGACCGCACGACGAAGCCGGCGACCTTCCGCACGCTCACCCACCAGCTGAGTTTGCTGCTCGCGATCGAGGCCACGGCCGAGCTCGCCACGGAGCCCCGCGCGATCGAGACGCCGCTCGAGCCGGTGACGGGGACCGTGCTGCGCCACCAGTCGCTCGTGATCATCCCGATCCTGCGCGCGGGGCTCGGGATGGTGGCGCCGTTCACCGAGCTGTTCCCGGAGGTGAGCGTCGGCTACCTCGGCCTCGAACGCGACCACGCCACCGCCGAGGCGCGAAGCTACTACTGCAAGCTGCCACCTCTCGCGGGCCGACCGGTGTTCCTCGTCGACCCGATGCTCGCGACCGGAGGTTCCGCCGTGCAGGCGCTGGACGTGGTGCAGGCTCACGGCGGCAAGGGCGTGCGCCTGATCTCGATCGTGAGTGCGCCGGAAGGCGTCGCGGCGGTCGAGCACGCGCACCCGGGCACGCGGATCCACACGGCGGCCCTCGACCGCGGCCTCAACGAGCGCAAGTACATCGTGCCGGGGCTTGGAGATTTCGGCGACCGGCTCTACGGGACCTGACGCGGCGGAAACAGCGTCAGTCCGCCGCGGCGAGCCGCTGTGCGAGGCGGCCGAGCGGGACCGCGAGCGCACAGGCGAGCGCGGGGCCCGGGGCGTTGACCACGACCAGAGCCGCGGCGTCGAGGAATGGGATCCCGGCCAGCAATTGCCCGACGAGGCGCCCAAGCCGCGCGGCCGGCGCGCCCGGCAGGTATTCGCGGCGCGCGAGGAGGCTCAGGCCCACAATGTAGACGCCCAGCGCCGCGACCCAAGCCGCGACGGCCCACCCGCCTGTCCAGCCTGCGCCGCTCGCCACGGCCAGCCCAAGCAGCATACGGCAACCGGCCATCAGCACCACGGAGCCGGCCCAGCGTTTGTGCAGCCAGTCGTAGGCGAGGATGACGGCAGCCAGCCCAGCGACCCAGAGCCACGCGGCGCCTAGGACGGCGAGCAACGCAAGCCCGAGGGCGAGTTCTGTCCCGCCCAGCAGCGCGGCGCCACCCCGGGAGAGGGCCCCGCGGGGAATCGGGCGCTCGGGCCGGTGGCGCGCGTCGAAGGCCGCGTCGGCAACGTCGTTGAGCGTCGCGCCCCCGGCGTAGGCCAGCGTGCCCGCCAGCAGGGCGAGCGCGGCCTCACCGGGCGCCGGCCACGCGCCCCCGCGCGCGAGCACCAGCGCGGCGAGGACGTTGCTCGCGACTGAGGGGAAATTGCCCGCGCGCGCCAGATCGAGGGCCGCCCGCCCGCCGCCCCGCCCGCTCACGCGTCCCGTCCTCCGTCCGCGGCGGGCGCGCGGGCGAGGCCGCAGGCGGCGAGCGCGCCGAGGGTCCACGCGTACTCGCGCGCGAGCTGTTCCCCGAGGGGCAACCGCAGCGCGGCGGGCAGCACCTCCCAGGTGTAGGTCTCCATCTCGAGGTGCGTGCAGGCCGTCGGGTGCGCGCCGAGCCAGTCGAGCGCCCCGAGCAGATGGTCGCGGGTGTCGGCGAACGGCGCGCCGGGCGCCGCGTGCAGCGGGATGTGGAAGTGCACCCGCCACTCCTCGCCCGGTTCGGGCGGCCGCGCGTCCGCGAGGGCGTCCGGCAGATCGACGTACCGCCGCCGCACCGTGCCGTCCGCCGGGCGGCCGACGACGACCTGGTGCAGATAGACCGGCTCAACGAACGCCGCGAGCGCCGCGCGACCCTCCGGGGTCGCCGGCACGCGCAGGGCGGAACTCAGGTGCAGCTTGCTTAGCCGCAACCCGGCCGCCCGCAACCGCCCGAGCGCCGCGGCGGGCTCCTCGAATTCCACCGCAAGGTGGCAGCAATCGTAGTTCACCCCCACGAACCGCAGCAGCCCCTCGCGGTCCACCGCGGGCTCCCGCTCCCGCCACTCGGCGAAGAACGCGACCGTCTCCGCCGTCGTCTCCAGCAGGCAAATCGGCTCCGGCTCGAGCCCCAAGTGGAGGTCGCGCCCCGTCCGCCCCGCGAGATCCGCGAGGAAGCGCGCGATCGCGGTCAGCTCGCGGAACAGCGCCGGCCGCCGCGCGGGATCCGCCGCGATGAAGCCCTTGAACGAGGCCGGCACGGTGCTGACGCTCCCTTCGCCACCGGCGGGCACCAGCTCCGCGAGCAGGCGGAACAGGCCCTCGGTGTAGGTCCGCCGCTCGGGCGTCGCCCAGTCCGGCGCGTACACCTGCTCCTTCACCCGCGTTCCGTGGAAGCTGCCGTAGGGAAAGCCGTTGATCGTGAAAACGTAGCTGCCGTGCGCGTCGAGCCAGCGGCGGAACGCGGCCAGTTCCCCGGGCGCCGCAAGTTCCGCCGCGGCGCGCGCGCCGAGCCGCAGGCCGATCGCGTAGGGCTCCCCGGGCGCGACCCGCCGCCGCAGCGGCAGGACGTGCGTCTCGAGCGCGGCCCGGGTCTCCGCCCACGTCTCCCCGCGGTGGACGTTGGTGCAGTAGGCGAGGTGCTGGCCCTGCGGCAGTCGCATCGCGGCAAGGGTCCGCTCAGCCCGCCGGCTCCGCCCTCACGGTGAACTTCGGGCACTGCGACAGGAACCGCACCGGGTTCCGGAACAGCACCGCGTCGACGAAATCCTCGCTATGCCCGCGCCGCCGCATCTCAAGGGCGGTCTTCGGCACGGCGAGCGGGTCGCTCACGCCCCAGTCGCAGGCGGAGTTCAGCCAGATGCGCTCACGGCCGCAGATCTCCAGCATGTCCACGGCGCGCGGCGGCGAGGACTTGGAATCGGGGTAGAGGGTGATGCCGGCCCAGAACCCCGCGTCGAGCACCTGCTGGATCGTGTGCTCCTCCACGTGGTCGATGATCACCCGGCCCGGCCGGACGCCGGCGTGCGCGCGCAGGAGGTCGAGGATCAGGCGCGTGCCCTTCAGCTTGTCCTCGAGGTGCGGGGTGTGGACGAGGATCAGCTGGTCGTGGCGGACCGCCAGCGCGACGTGTTCCTCGAGGATGCGGAGCTCGTTGCGGGTGTTCCGGTTGAGGCCGATCTCGCCAATGCCGAGGACGTTCGGCCGGTCGAGGAACTCCGGGATCAGGGCGAGCACCTCGCGCGCGAGGCCGAGGTCCTCGGACTCCTTCGGGTTGAGGCAGAGCCAGCTGTAGTGCGGGAGGAGGAATTTCGCCGCCCGCGCCGGCTCGTACTCGGTCAGCTGGCGGAAGTAATCGCGGAAGCCGGCCGCCGAACCGCGGTCGAAGCCCGCCCAGAAGGCCGGCTCGCAGACCGCCTGGCACCCCGCAGTCACCATCGCCTGGTAGTCGTCGGTCGTGCGGCTCACCATGTGGCCGTGGGGCTCGATGAAGCGCATCGTGGTCAGGATTTCCGTTTCGCCGCCGCCGCGGGACGCCCCGCCCAGGCCCCGAGGGCCGCCTTTCCGGTGGAGACGGCCTCGGGCCGAGTGGTCGGGTCGCTCAGCTGCTCCAGGATCCGCCGGGCGCGCGCCGGCCGGCCGTCCACCAGCAGGGCCGCCGCCCGACGCAAGGCCGCGCAGCGGAAGTCATCCGCCACCGCGTAACGCTCCACCCGGTCGAGGAACGCCGCGACCTCAATCAGCTTCGCCCGTACCGGGACGAAGCCGTGGTCAACCACGGCGCGCCCGGAACGGGGCAGGGAACGGGAGGAGGGACGGCGGGACGAGGCCACGGGCGAAAAAGGAAGGTGTCACAGGAAGCGCCGCGCGCCGGCCCGTGGCAAACCCAGAGCGTGTTCCGGGTCAGGCCGGGCCGGGCTGGGGGGCGAGGGTGTCCGGCGGCCGCGGCGACCGGGCCAGCAGCAGCGCCTCGGCGACCAGCCACAGCGCCATCGCGGCGAGCAGCATCACCACCGTGAACTCCACGTGGTGCACCATCACGGCCGTGCCCGCCGCGAGCCGGCCGAGGTGCACCTGCCCCGCGATCACCAAGCTCCACATCGTCATCGCCAGCATAAATAGCGTGGGCGCGAGGGTGTACCAGACCGAGCGGCCGCGCCGCCCCAGCCACACCGTCACGCCCAGCAGGGCGAGCGCCGCAAGCAGCTGATTCGAGGAGCCGAAAAGGTTCCAGAAGGCGCGCCAAACCGGGATCGGCTGCCCGCCCACTACCGCAGGGGGAAGGGCGACGACAAACGCGGGGCCGGCGAGGGTCAGCAGAGTCGCGGTCATCATCCCCGCCTTGCCCGTCCACCCGGTGAGTTCCATCAGCACGTAGCGGGCAAGGCGCGTGCAGGCGTCAAGCGTGTCGAACACGAAGGTCGCGAAGCAGAGCAGACCGAACTGGCGGGCCACGTCGATCGAGATCAGGCCGAAGGTCGCCTGGTTCATGAACACCGCGACGCCGTCGGCGTAGGTCAGGTCGGGGCGCCCGGTGGGTTTGGCGAGGATCATCACCGTCGCCAGGCTGATGCAGGCGAGGAACGACTCGAGGAGCATCCCGCCGTAGGCAACCGGCTTGGCGTCGGTCTCGCGGTCGAGCTGCTTCGAGGTCGTACCGCTGGCGACGATCGAGTGGAAACCGGAGCAGGCCCCGCAGGCAATGGTGATGAAGAGGACGGGCATCAGCGGCGGAATGGTGCCGTTGAACTCGAACAGGTTCGCGGTCGAGACCGCCGGGGCCGCGATGGTCAGCTGGCCAGAGAGGCCGCCGATGACCGTGCCGAGGACGCCGACGATCACGATCACGTAGAGGAAATAGCCGCCGAGGGCGCCGCGGGGCTGCATCAGGAGCCAAACCGGCGAGAGCGCGGCGAAGAAGCAGTAGCCCAACAACACATGATCCCAGAGCACCTGCGGGCGGCTTGCGCCGGTGAGAGCCCCGAGGTCCAGCGGCAGGTAAGGGCCCACCAGAATCGCGCCCACCACAAGCGGTAGGAAGATCAGCTGCGCCTTGCCCTCGCCGAGGCCGAACTTCCGCATGCACAGACCCATCACCACGGACAGGATCAGGTAAAGGATCGAGGAGGTCGCGACTGCCGGCCCCGGCGCGGCCGCGTCCGCCACCGAGGCCTTTTGCACGAAGGTGCCCGCGGTCACGTCCGCGAAGGCGATGATCACGTAGACGAGCGAGATCCAGATGAAGGCGAGAAACAGCAGGTACGAGCGCCGGTTCATATGGCGCCGGACGACCTCGGCGATCGACTTGGCGTCGTGGCGGACGGAGGCGACGAGGGTGGTGAGGTCGTGCACGCCCCCGATGAAGATCGCGCCGAAGATGATCCAGAGCCACGCGGGCAACCAGCCGAAGTAGGTCGCGGCGAGGATCGGGCCCACGATCGGCCCCGCCGCGGCGATGGCGGAAAAGTGCTGGGGCAGGAGCCAGTTGCGGCTCGCCGGCTCGTGGTCGAGGCCGTCGCGCAGGCGGTGTGCCGGCGTCAGGGCGGCATCGTCGAGCTGGAGGAACCGGGCCAGAATCCGGCCGTAGATCCGGTAGGCGAGGAGCAGCACGGCCGCGGAGACGGCGAGGAACAGGATGAGGGACATCGGCGAAGGGGGCGCGGCACCGCGGGGAGGCGGGCCTCCTTTCACCGTGGGCGGCGTCCGCGGGGGTGGCTAACAAAAAAACTCCCGCCGCGGGCTCGACGCGCCCCGGCGCCCCGGCCATCCCGGGACCGTGACTCCCGCCGCGCCGCCTTCCGCCTGGCCCACCTTCACCGCCTGCGTCGTCCCCGGGCACCGCGTCGCGTCCGGGCTCAACGGCGACCCGCGGTTCCCCGGCGGCACGGTGGCGATGCAGCGGCCGCACTTCCTCGCGCGCGGCCTCGACCTCGCCGGCTGCCATCCCGGCACGGTCAACGTCAGCGTCGCCCCCCGGCGCTGGCGCCTCGGCCAGCCGCGTCACACGTTCCGCGGCGTGCGGTGGCACCCGGTCGAGCCGGCGGAGGATTTCTCGTTCGCCGACGTACGGCTCCTCCGCCCCGGCGCCCCCGCCATCGCCGGCTGGATCTACCACCCGCACCCGGAGACCAAGCCGGAGCACTTCCAGACGCCGGACATCCTCGAACTGCTGCTGCCGCTCGTGCCCGGGCTGGCCTACGGCGACGAGCTGCGGCTCGCGGCGCCCGCGGAGCAGGTGGAGATCGGTTGAGCCGGCCGCGGCGGCACGCGGGAGCGGGTAGCGGGCGGTGGGCGGGTCAGAAGGTGAACTTCAGCCCGGTGGCGTAGAGCGTGCCCTGCTTCTGGCTGTTGTACTTGAGGCCGCCCTCGCGGACGAAGGTCTGGTTGAACTCGTCGGTGAGGTTCATCACCTCGAGGTAGACCTCGGTGCGGCGGTTGACCCGGTACTGGGCCTTCAGGTCGAGGAACAGCCGGGGGTCGCTGTAGACGGCCGCGTTGCCGTCGCCGCTGCGGTAGTAGCGGTCGTTCCAGTTCGCGAGCAGGCGGACCTGGGCGCCGAAGCCGACGTAGGAGAGGCCGGCGTTGCCCGCGCGCGGCCGCTGGTTGGCGAGCCGGCGCTGGTAGGTGGTGCCGCCGAAGCTGCCCTCGGCCTGGGTGTAGGTGAAGTTGGCGAAGGCGCTGAAGCCGCGCCACGGGCCCGGGAGGAAGGTGAACTGCTGCTGCCAGCCGAGCTCGACGCCGCGGATGCGCGCCGCGCCGACGTTGCGCGTCTGGCGGAACGTGTAGCCCGCGAACTGCCCCTCGAAGCCGTTGTCCGCGCCCGCCGCCACCACGGTGTCGAAGGAGCGCGTGTAGTTGGAGATCTCCTTCAGGAAGGCGCTGGCCTCGAGCAGGCCCACGGGCTCGAAGTACCGCTGCACCGCCACCTCGAAATTGTCCGCGGTGTAGGGCCGCAGGTCCGGGTTGCCCGCGGTGATCAGGCGGGTGTCGTCGTTGACGTTCGTCGTCGGCAGCAGGCTCGCGACCGGCGGGCGCGTGATGGACCGGTGGTAACTGGCGCGGAACTGGACCCGCCGCCACGGCTCCGCCGTGAAATGCACGCCCGGGAACACGTTCACGTAGTCGCCGCCCGAGGTCTCCCGCCCGCCCGCGAACTGCGCGAGGGCCCGGGCCGCGTTCTGGGCCGGCGGCAAGGTCGCGACGGACGTCGTGCCCGCGGCCGCCGAGGTCTTCCGCCGGTACGCGGTGCCCTCGTTCGCCGTGCGTTCCACCCGCACGCCGCCCGCCACGCGCAGCCAGCCCGCGCGGAAGCCGCCCATCGCGTAACCGGCCTCCACCCGCTCGCGGAACCTCGCGTCGCCCTGCAGGGTGCTGGTCACGCTGTTATACGCGTCGGCCGCGGTCTGGGTCCACAACTCGGGCCGGGCCGCGAGGTCGCGCTCGCCGCCCGAGCCGGGCGCGAGCAGGAACGGGTAAGGGCCGTAGTTCCCGGCGGCCTGCCGGAACTGCACGCCGAGGAACGGGCCGATGCCGCGCGGGCCGGCGTAGGTGTAGTTCTGTAAATCCGTGTCCTGCTCGCGGCGGTCCTCCTCGAGCCGCGCGCCGTACTTGAGGTAGGCCGGCACGACGGTCGCGATCTCCCGCCGCACGTCGGCCCGCAGGCCGAGGCGCTCCGCGGGCGCCCGGTAGGTCCGCCGGATGTAGGTGCGCGGCGTGTAGTTGGCCGGATCGTGGATCGAGGGCCCCGCCGTCTGCGTGAACGCGGGGTACCACGAGGGGCGGCCCCGGCGGTCCACCTGCCAGCCGATGCCCGTCACGTCCGCGGTCAGGTCCGCGTGGATCGGGTACCAGGTGGTCGCCCGCGAGTAGCTCGCATCCACCGTGAAACGCCCCGCGCCGGCGGCGAAGGGCAGCTCGAGGCCGGTCGAGCCCGCGTAGGTCACGGCCTTCTTCCGCGTCTGCCCGGAAAACACCTCGGAGCGCGAACCCGCCAGCGGCAGCGCGCGCTGGAACTCGTAGGTGCTTCCCGGCTCGAAACTCGCCACCGCCGCCGCCGTCGAGGTGGACTGGCGGTAGACGGTCGACTGGTCGGGGGTGAAGTTGAGGTTCAGGGTCTGGCGCAGGTAGAGCACCGCGCCGCCGGCCAGCTTGTAGTCGAGGTTGAGGCCGACCCCCTGCTTGCGCGTGGGCGCGTGCGTCTCGCCGGAGCCGAAGGCGCGCAGCAGGGGCGAGGTGAGGCCGTTGGTCGCGGTGGGCAGGACGTGACCCGCCCCGGCCGCCGCGGCCCCGATGCCGCCCACCGCGTCCGTCAGGGTCGGCGCGGAGCGGTGGTTCACGTTGAAGGCCACGCCGAGGTTCCGCTGGCCGCCGAACACGCTCAGGACGTCCGCGTACGAGAACGCCAGCTGGTCCAGCCCGGCCCGGTCCCGGTGCGGGCTGCGGCCGGCGTGGAAATCGGTCCAGCGCGTCCCCACGGTCAGCTCCACCCGGCGGCCGCGGCGGTCGAAGCCCCGCCGCGTGACGAAGTTCAGGTAGCCGGCGATGGCGTTGGCCGGCAGGTCCGGGGTCGGGGCGCGGACGATCTCCGCCGACTCGATGTTGCCGGTGTCGAGGGCCGTGAGCTGGAAGTCGCGGCTCGAGGAGGTGCCGACCGACGAGGCGAGCGCGTTACCGTCGCTCATCAGCGCGATGAAGCTGGTGCCCATCCCGCGCAGGAACAGCTCGACGGCCTCGCCGGAGACGGTGTTCACCGCCACGCCGGGCAGGCGCATCAGGAGCTCGCCGGGGTTGGCCGCCGGGTTGCCGAAGGAGTCGGCCGCGGCCACGGACTTGAGGTTCTCCGCCTGGCTCTGGCGCTGCAGGGCCAGGGCCTGGCCCTCCCGCAGGCCGCTCACGGTAACCCGCTCCAGCCGGTAGACGGCCGCGGTGAGGGCGGCGTCGACCCGGACCTCGCCCCCGGCCGGCACCACGACCGCGCGGCGCAAGGTCTCAAGCCCCGCGAAGGAGACCAGCACGACCACGGGCCCGGCAGGCGCGGCCACGGTGAAGGCGCCGTCGCGGTCGCTCTCCGCCTCGGTGACCAGGCCCTCGAGCTGCACGCGCGCCCCGGTGAGCAGGTCGCCCGTGGCCTGGTTGGTGACCGTGCCGGTGATGCGGCCGGCCGGCGCGGCGGCCAAGACGGGGGCGAGGAGGCCCAGGGCGAACAGCGCCCGGAACGGGAGGGCAAGGGAGCGGGGCATCGGGGGAGGGCGTCACGGCCAGCAGACGGCGCGGGGGAGGACGGCGACAACCCCAAACGCGGCGGCCTTGCCCGGCCCCGCGCGCCCGCCCAGCGTCGGCGCGTCGCCTATGCCCCGCGCCGCCGCCCCCGCCCTCGTGTTCGTCAACGGCACCGTGATTTTACCCGACCGCCTCGTGCGCGGCGCGTTCGTCGAGTGCGTCGGCGGGCGCATCCGGCGGATCGGCCGCGGGCGGCCGCCGCGGAGCGCGACGGTAGTGGACGCGGGGGGCGGCCACGTGAGCCCCGGGTTCGTCGACCTCCACGTGCACGGGGGGGACGGGGCGGACTTCATGGACGGCACGGTGGCGGCGGTGCGCACGGCCTGCCGGGCGCACGCGCGGCACGGCACGACCACGATCTTCCCCACCACGACCACGGGCACGGAGGCGCGGATCGCGGCGATGATCGCGGCCTGCGGCGCGGTGCGCCGGGAGGGCCCGGCGGTGGCGGGGGCGCGCATCGCCGGCGTGCACCTGTACGGGCCGTACTTCGCGCCCGACAAGGTGGGCTGCCACCCGGTGGCCGGCCGCCGCGACCCGGATCCCGCGGAGTACCGCCGCCACTTCGCCACCGGGCTCGTTCGCATCGCGACCTGCGCGGCGGAGTTGCCCGGCGCGATCGCATTCTACCGCGCGGCGCGGCGGCACCGCTGCCTCGTCACGTGCGGTCACTCCAACGCCACGTGGACCGAGATGGCGCGGGCCTTCCGCGCGGGGATGCGGCACGTCGACCACTTCTGGTGCGCGATGAGCTCCGTGGCCTCCCTGCGCCAGCGCCACGGCACGCCGATGCAGGCCAGCATGGAGCAGTTCGTCCTCGCCGAGCCGGGGATGAGCACGGAGGTGATCGCCGACGGCTGCCACCTTTCCCCGGAGCTGCTGACCTTCGCCTGGCGCCAGCTCGGGGCGCGGCGGCTGTGCCTCGTCACGGACGCCAACCGGGCGCTCGACCAGCCCCCGGGGCGCTACCGCTTCGGTTGCGACGAGGACGGCGAATGGATCGAGAGCGATGGTCGCGTCGGCTTCGTGCCCGGGGGCGGCGGGGCGCTCGCGAGTTCGGTGGTTGGGCTCGACACGATGGTGCGGAAGATGCGGGCCGCCACCGGGGCGCCGCTCGCCGAGGTGGTGCGGATGGCCAGCCTGACCCCGGCCGAACGCGCGGGGATCGCGCGTGACACCGGGAGCCTTGCGCCGGGCAAGCGCGCCGACGTGCTGGTGCTCGACCGCCGGCTGCGGGTGCGGCGGGTGTTCGTGGGCGGGGTGGAGGTCCGGGGCTGACCCGGCCCGGTCACCAGCGCACCTGAGCCGGGAAGTACTCGCGGATCAGCTCCTCGTAGTAGGGGCGGAGCTTGGCGACGTCGGGGGCCTCGTGGCTCTTGGTGTACAGGTCGTAGGTGTTGAACTTGAGCACCCAGGACTTCATCGCCCGGTCCTTCGCGGTCGCGAACTGGTCGTAGGCCCCCTCGCGGTGCCACGGGTAGAAGCTGTGGTACCGGAGCATATAGAGGCCCTCCTCGGGGAGGTAATTCTTGCAGACTTGGTAAATGTACTCGTCGTGGCCCCACGAGAGCGCCACGCGGTCGAGCCCGCAGCCTTCCTCGTAGATGCCGTTGGGCGTCTGGAAGCGCGGGTTGCCGGCGTCGGGGTTGGCGGCGAAGAATCCGGGGAACACGTTCTTGGACGAGAAGGCGCAGCCAGTGGCGAAGGTGTCGCCGACCACCGCCCACTGCGGCTCGCCCCAGAGGCAGAGGATCTTGCCGAGGTCGTGGACGAGGCCCGTGAGGATCATCCAGCGCGGCTGGCCGTCGCGGCGCATCGCCTCGGCAGTCTGCAGCAGGTGCTGCAGCTGGGAAAGGTCGGTGTCGGGATCGGAGTCGTCGATCAGCTGGTTGAGGTACTCCATCGCCTCCCAGACGCTCATCCTCATCCGATTCAGGCCGAGGTATTCCTTCCGCTTGGCCTGGCCAAAATCGTAGGTCTGGTGGGTGTGATTCAGGCGGTAGAACTCGCGGACCGTGGGCCGCGCGTCGGCCTCGTACTGCCGGAACTCCTCGGCGCGCTTGTCCGCGGCCACGCCCACCGGGGGCGGACGGCGCGATTCCGCCGCCGGGGCCGGCGCGGGCTCGGGATAACGGGTTTTCAGGAAATCCTCCCACTCATCCATACTGGCCAGCGGTTGCGAGGCGGCGGGGGTCGGTTCGGAGCTCATCGGCGGGCGAATTTAGGAGGACGGGGTAGCACCGGAACCGCCCCGGAGGCAAGCCGCCACCGCGGTTGCGCCCGGCCGCGCCCCGCCTAGGGTCGCACCCCGTGCCCCCCCGCCGTTTCCCGGTTGCCCCGGCCGTCCGCCGCCTCGCCCCAGCCCTCGCCTTCGCTTTCGCCCTCGCCCCGGCCGCCCTCGCGGACCCCGGCGCCGCGCTGGCCCGCGCCACCGCGGCGGTCCGGGAG
>VHCI01000065.1 GCA_016871775.1 Verrucomicrobiota bacterium
TGTAGACGACGTCGGCATCCCGCACCGCCTCGTACGGGTCGGTGGTGAACGAGTAGCCGCCGGCGAGGCCGGCGCCCCGAAGCAGCGCGTCGACGGCGGGGCTGGGCGCGAAGGCCTTCGGGCCTGCGAGGGCGACCTTCATCCCGAAGAGGTTGCCGCCAAGGATCCAGGAGCTGGCGACGTTGCAGGCCGCGTCCCCGAGGAAGGCGATCTTGCGCCCGCGAAGGGAGCCGAACAGCGCCGCGCCGGAGGTGCCGCGCGTCCAGCGTTCCGCAAGGGTAAACGCGTCGGCGTAGATCTGGCAGGGATGGAGCAGGTCGGAGAGCGCGTTGATCACCGGCACAGAACCCGCGGCGGCGAGCCGCACGACGTCCTGATGGTCGAAGGTGCGGACAATCAGCCCGTGGACGAAGCGGGAGAGGACGCGCGCGGTGTCCTCGATCGACTCGCCACGGCCGAGCTGGATGTCGTTGCGGTTGAGGAAGAGGGGGCGGGCGCCCAGCTCGTGCAGGCCGACTTCAAAGGAGACGCGGGTGCGGGTGGAGGACTTCGAGAAGATAAGGGCCCACGTCTGACCCTCCAAGGGGCGGGGTCCCGGACGGCCGCGGCGGCGCTTCAGGTCCCGGGCCAGGGCGAACAGCCCGGGCAGCGCGGAGCGCGGGAAGTCGGTCTCTTGGAGGAAATGCGACATCGGAAAACCCGGAATCCTAGGTGGCGGCGGCGTGGCGAACGAGGAAAAAACCGCCGCTCAGGCCGCCGCGCCGAGCACCGCGCGCAGGATCACCACCGACTCCGCCAGCTCGGCGGGCGAGACGTTCAACGGGGGCAGCAGGCGGATGACGTTGCCCCCGGCCGCGGCGGCGAGGAGGCCGCGCTCGCGCAGGGCCGCCAGCACCGGCGCGGGATCGACCGCGAATTGAAGCCCGACCAGGTAACCCTCGCCGCGCACCGCCAGCACCCGCGCTGGATGCGCGGCCGCGAGGGCCCGCAGCTCGGCGAGCCACGGGGCGCTGTGCGCGCGGACGGCTGCGAGCAGGTCCTCGCGCTCCAGCACGTCGAGCACGGCCAGGGCCGCGGCGCAGGCCAGCGGGGTGCCCCCGAAGGTCGTGCCGTGGTTGCCCGGCTGCAACAGGTCGGCGTGCGGCTCGCTGATCCAGATCGCGCCGATGGGGAAGCCGCCGCCGAGGCCTTTGGCCATCCCGATGGCATCCGGCCGGACGCCCGCGTGCTCGAAGGCGAAGAAGCGCCCGGTGCGGCCGATGCCGCACTGCACTTCGTCGAGCAGCAGCAGCAGGTTCCGCTCCGTGCACAGGCGGCGCAGGCCCAGCAGAAATTCCGGGGTGCAGGGCTGGATCCCGCCCTCGCCCTGGATCGTCTCGACAAAGATGGCGGCGGTCTCGTCGTCCACCAAGCGGGCGAAACCCTCAAGGTCGTTGAGGTCCGCGAAGGCGAACCCGGGCATGAGCGGACGGAAGCCGCCCTGGATCTTCTCCTGCGGGGTCGCGCTCATCCCGCCGAACGTGCGCCCGTGGAAGGCGTTCCGCGCGCAGATCACCTTGTAGCACTTACCCTCGACGCCGCCGGCCTTCCGGCGCCCGTGCAGGCGGGCGAGCTTCAGCAGGCCCTCGTTCGCCTCGGCGCCGCTGTTGCAGAAGAACACCCGCCCCGGCCCGGCGTGACCGACCAGCCGGCGCGCCAGCTCCCCCTGCCCCGGGTTCCGGAACAAGTTGCTCACGTGGACCAGCTCCGCCGCCTGCCGCTGCACCGCGGCGACCCAGTGCGGGTGGCAATGGCCGAGGGCCGAGACCGCGATGCCCGAGGTGAAGTCGAGGTAACTGCGGTCCGCATCATCCCACACGCGGGTGCCAGCGCCGCGCACGAGCGTGAGCGGGGCGCGCGCATAATTGCGCATCACGTGCGCGTCATAGAGGTCGGCGGTGGAGGCGCGGACGACCGGGGAGGAATGCATGGGAAAAGGAAGGGGCTCCGGCTGGAATGGCCCCGCGGCGGCCGGCCGACGCGGTTCAGCCCAGCACGATCTCGGTGCCGATGCCTTGGTCAGTGAAAATCTCGAGCAGGAGCGAATGCGCAAGGCGGCCGTCGATGAAGTGGACGCGCTGGACGCCCTCCTCGAGGGCCCGCACCGCGCTCTGGACCTTGGGCCGCATCCCTTGGTCGATCACGCCGCGGCGCTTGAGCTCCTCCACCTGACCGGTCTTGAGGGTGGAGATGAGCGAGGTCGGATCTGCCGGGTTGGAAAGGAGTCCCGGCACATCGCTCATATAGACGAGGCGGCGAGCGCGCAGGGCGCTGGCCACCCGGCCGGCGGCAAGGTCGGCGTTGATGTTGTAGGGCTTGCCGTCGTAGCCCTCCGCCACCGGCGAGATGATCGGAATGAAGCCCTCGCTGATCTCCTTCTTGATCAGCTTCACCTTCACCTCGGTAACGTCCCCAACGTAACCGAGATCCACCGGGTTTCCGTCGTCATCCGTGGCCAGCTTCTCGCACACGAGCACGCTATCCCCGGGGAGGCCCTTCGGCCGGGCCTTGGCTCTGGCGACGGCCTCGCAGACGTCGCGGTTAACACTCTCGTCGAGCGTCTTCTTGACCACCGCGATCGTGGCGGCGTCGGTGACGCGCAGGCCGTTGACGAAGGTGGCCTTCAGGCCGGACTCCGCCATCGCCTTGGTGATGGCCTTGCCGCCGCCGTGGACGACCACGACGTTGATCCCGCAGGCGGCGAGGAAGGCGAGGTCGTGCGCGACCCGCGTGCGCGCCGCCGGGTCGGGGTCATCCATGAAGCTTCCCCCGTACTTCACGACGAAGGTGGAGCCCCGGAAATCCTGGATGTAAGGCAGGGCCTCGAGCAGCACCTTCGCCTTGGCGGTCACTTCGGCGACGTTCATCGGGCGATCAGGACGCCCGGCCAGCGGCCGGGGCGGAGCGGGGGAAGGCGAAGCGCGCGTTCACGGATTCGATCGAAGAGGGGCGACTAAGGCACACGCGGCCCGCATTTCCACCAAAAACTTCGCGCGGCGGCGCGCGCGGATACCGCGCACCAGTTTTTGCCTTCACACCTCGCCGCGGCGCGCCCACTTCTCTCGCGTGCCCAGCACGCAACTGTCCTTCGCCGACCGCGCCGCGCACCGCGCGTGGCTCGAGGCCCAATCCGCCCTGCCCGCCGGTTTCCGTGTCGGCCGCGCCAGCTTCGACTTCACGCCGCGCGAGGCGCCGAAACCCGCGCGGATGAATCTCACCCTGATAACGCTGGACCAGCCGACCCCCGCGTTCGCCGCGCTCTTCACGCGGAACGCCTTCCCCGGAGCGCCGGTGATCGTCGGCCGCGCCCGGCTTGCGGAGCCCGCGCTCGGGGCCGTGGTCATCAACAACAAGATCTCCAACGTCTGCGCGCCGGACGGCGTCGCGACCGCCGAGCGCGTGTGCGCCGCCGCCGCCGCGCAGCTCGGGCTTTCTCCGCGGCAGGTGCTCCCCTCCTCCACCGGGGTCATCGGCTGGGCCCTGCCCGAGGAGACGATGATCGCCGCCCTGCCCGCCGCTGTCGCCACGCTCGCCCCCGGCTCCGTGCTGCCCGCCGCCGAGGGCATCGTCACCACCGATCTCTACCCCAAGGTCCGCCGCGCCGAGCTCGGCGGCGGCAGCATCGTCGGCATCGCCAAGGGCGCCGGGATGATCGAGCCGAACCTCGCCACGATGCTCGTGTACCTGCTCACCGACATCGCCGTGCCCCGCGCGGAGCTGCGCCAGATGCTCGCGCGCGCCGCCGACGCCAGCTTCAACGCCATCAGCATCGACAGCGACACCAGCACCTCGGACACCGTGGTCGCGCTGTCGTCCGGCCGCGTGCCCTTCACCGACTGGGGCGCGTTCGAACGGGCGCTCCACCAAGTGTGCCGCGATCTCGCGGAGGACGTCGTGCGCAACGGCGAGGGCGTGCGCCACGTGCTCCGCGTGACGGTGCGCGACGCCGCGAGCCTCACGCTGGCCCGCGCCCTCGGCAAGGCGGTCGTCAACGGCCCGCTCTTCAAGTGCGCCGTCGCGGGTAACGACCCGAATGTGGGCCGCCTGATCCAGGCCATCGGTAAGCACGTGGGCGCGCACGCCCCCGGCACCGATCTCTCCGGGCTGCGGGCCTCCCTCGGCGGGATCGAGATCTTCTCCGGCGGCGTGTTCCGCCTGAACCCGGAAAAGGAGGCTGCACTCGTGGCCCACCTCCGCGGTGCGGAGCTCTACGCCAGCCGGCCGAAAGCCGATGGCGTCTTCAGCGCGCCCATCGACTTCCCGCCGCACGAGCGCGCGGTCGAGCTCGAGATCTCCATCGGCAACGGCGCGGCCTCCGCCACCGTGCTGGGTGGCGACCTCACCCACGAGTACGTGAGCGAGAACGCCGACTACCGCTCCTGAGCGGGCGAAAGCCTCAGGCGAGACCCGCCGTCTCCGGGAAGCCGCACCAAAGGTTAAGGATCTGGACCGCCTGGCCGCTCGCGCCCTTCATCAGGTTGTCTTCAGCCGCGGTGATCACAAAATTCCCGGTGCGCGGGTCGTGCGCCGCGCCGAGGTCGACGCGGTTGGTGCCGACGACGTGCGCTGTGTCGGGCGTCTCCCCGGCGGCGAGCAGCTGAACGAACGGTCGCCCGGCATAGGCCGCCTGCCACGCGGCCTGAAGCGCCGCGAGGTCCGCCCCGGGAGCGGCGGGCACGGTGATGGTGGTGGCGATGCCCCGGCGCATCGGCGCAAGGTGCGGGTTGAACTGGATCACGGTCGGCGCGCCGGTGTGGAGCGCGAGTTGCTCCTCGACCTCCGCGAGGTGGCGGTGCTTCACCAGCCCGTAGGCCTTGATGCTTTCCGCACGCTCCACGAAAAGGTACATCTCCTCAGCCTTCTTGCCCGCACCGCTGACCCCGCTGTAGGAATTGACGACGATGTGCTGCCGGGAGATGACCCCCGCGCGCAACAACGGCACGAGCGGGATGAGGATGCTGGTCGGGTAACACCCGGGCGCGGCGACGAGCTTCGCCTCGGTGCGCCACGTAGGCGCGGTCAACTCCGGAAGCACGAAGCGCGCGGACGGCAGGAGCTCCGGCGCGGGATGCGGGCCATAATAGCGCTCGTAGGTCGCCTGATCGGAGATGCGAAAGTCCGCGCTGAGGTCGATGACCCGCTTTCCCGCGGCCACCAGCACCCGCGCGTAGGCGGCAGCGGCGCCGTGCGGCAAAGCGAGGAACAGCAGGTCGAGATCGGAAGCCGCGAGCGCGGCCGCGTCGGAATCGGTGAAGCCCAGCCCCCGGTCGATCCCGCGCAGCGCGGGAATCACGGCGGCGAGCCGCTTGCCCGCCTGGCTCCGGGAGGTGACCGCGGCCAGTTCCACGCGGGGATGGCCAAGCAGGAGCTTGACCAGGACTTCGCCAGAATAACCCGAGGCGCCAACGATGCCGACTTTCATTAGAGGGAGAGCCCGAAACTCACCTGCCCCCCGATCCAAGGCCAGAGCGAAGTCGCGCCCGCCGGGAACAAAAAAGGCGGCGCCCGGAAATCCGGAGCGCCGCGCGCAAGCCGACGGAGGGCCTCAGAACGAGACCGAGTAGCCAAGCGAGGCGACCCAGCGGCCGACCGCGAGAGTGTTCACGGACTTGGGCGTGTTGCCCTGCTTGGTGTAGGCGTCTCGGCCCTCGGTGTACGCCACGCCAAGGATCACCTTGGACTCCTTGTTGACCTGCACCGGCAGGGAGGCGCCCAAAAGCCAGTAGTCGCCCCACGATTTTACCGCGGGCGAGCTGCCATTAGCGACGTCCTTGAGCAGGAACGTCCCCAATTGCGCCGTGAGCGCGAGCTCGGTGCCCAGATCCTTTAACGCCACCGCGTAGGCGGCCGTGACCTCGTAGGTCGGCCCGCGCAAGGTGACATCATAGTAGACCTTGGGCGTAAACTTGATGCCCTCGACGGTATAGTTCACGGCCAAGCTGGGCTCGAAGGTGGACTTGAAGAAGCCGGCCGCCTTGTCCGCCTTGGGATAAGTGTAGAGGGTGGCCCCAGGGACGATCGAAAGGTCCTTCCCCATTGCCACTGTATACGAGCCGTAGAGGTCGAGTTCCGGGTCGGAGCTGCCGGGAACTTGGTCGTCGATGACGAAGTTGCCCCAGACTCCGGCGGTGAAGTCGCCGACCGCCGCCTCGATGGTCGGCTGGAAGCCGCCGGCGTTGAGCCGCTGGCCGCGGAACATATACTGCGTCACGAGGGTGCCGGTGGCGGTGATCGCGACCGCCGGGGCGGCGGCAGCGGGGGCGGCCGGCGCCTGGCCAAAGGCAGGCAAGGCAACAGCGGCGCCGAGGAGAACAAGGGTGAGTCTATGGTTCATGGTGGGAGGTTGGATTGAAACGGACGAAGCTCTGTAAGCAGACTCCGGGCCAATTCCGAGTTGGTCTGAAAGTTTTTCATGCCAACGACCCCGACATGAATAGAATGCGCGCACCTCGGAGGTTCCCGAGAGCGAAACTTTTTTTCCATGATCCACCGCGGGAGTTTCCGCCGGGCAGTGAAGCCCGGAAGTCCGCTGCCGCTGGCATATGAGGTGCTAAAAACCGAGAAACCGGTCCTGAACCGGCAAACCAACCCGAAAGCAAACACGCCGCACTCACCATGAGACTCCGTTCCCAGCTCGCCGCCAGCCTCGCGCTCGCAGCCTCCACCACCGCCTTTGGTGACATCAAGATCAACGACGCCCTCTCGGTCGGCGGCTACGCCGTGGGCTCCTATCGCGCGACGGACCCCGCGCCCGGACCCGCCACAAATCGGATGGACCTTGATGCGGCCAAGACCCTCTTCACGACCTCCTTCAAACCCGTCACCGGCGTGGTCAGCCTTTACTACCAGCCGGGAGCCCCGAGCGACTTGACCATCCTGGACGCGTTCGCCACAGTCGATGTCGGCGGCGGATCGACCGTCACCGTGGGCAAGTTTCTCAGCTACCTTGGCTATGAGGCCTTCGATATCCCCAATATGTCGCAGATTTCCTACGCCAACGGTGACTTCCTCGGGCCCATCCCCGGCTACCACAGCGGGGTGAAGTGGGATTACGCCGACAAGGACGTCGGATTCGGCCTCGCCTTACTCGACTCGGTCTACTCAGGACCGAATTACCTTAAGGGAGACGGGGAACTAAAGAGCAATGCCGGCTTCGAGGGCTATTTCATCTACAAAGGAACGCCCGACCTCACCCTTTGGGCCGGCTTCGCCTACGACACCGAAGGCAATGTGCTGCACAAGAATGATGCAATCCTGACCCTGGACTTCTGGTTAAGCTACGCGCTCAGCAAGGAAGGGACGTTGGCGCTCGAATACGCTCACAAGGACGGCGGATCCGGGGACGAGGGATACAACTGGCTCGTCTTCTACGGCCACAAGTTCAGCGCCAAGACCTCGGCCGCCTTCCGCGTCAGCGGCGAGAAAATGAAGAACGGGGCCGGCTTCACCAAGTACACGGTCAGCCCGACCTGGTCGGTCAACGATGCCTTCGCTGTCCGGGCCGAGCTCTCCGCCTACGATTACACGAAACACACCGCGGACCGCGCCCTGTTCTTCGGGTTGCAGACGCTGCTGAAGTTCTGATCCCGCGCGAAACGCGTGCTTCCGACCCCCGGGACCCGATCCGAGGTTCCGGGGATCACCGCGGCCACGCGTTCCCTTCCCTCCCTCTCCTCTTTTCTCCCTCATGAAACTCAGACTCCTCCTTGCCTCCGGCGCGATCGCGCTGGGCCTCTCCAGTTCCGGGCTCCGGTCCGCCGAAACCGTGAAGGTCGGCGTGCTGCACTCACTCTCCGGAACGATGGCGATCAGCGAAACCTCCCTGCGCGACATCCTTCTGTTCACCTTCGACGAAATCAACGCCCGCGGCGGCGTCCTGGGGCGCAAAATTGAGCCGGTCGTCGTCGACGGCGCATCCAACTGGCCGCTCTTTGCCGAAAAGGCCAAGCAACTCCTCGAGCAGGACAAGGTGGCAGTCACCTTCGGCTGCTGGACCTCGGTCTCCCGCAAGTCGGTGCTGCCCGTCTACGAGCGGAACAATGGCCTGCTCTTCTACCCCGTGCAGTATGAGGGCGAGGAAGAGTCTCAGAACGTGGCCTACACCGCCGAGGCGGTGAACCAGCAGGCGACCCCGGCCGTCGATTACTACCTGAAGGAGGGCAAGAAGAAGTTCTATCTCCTCGGTTCCGACTATGTCTATCCTCAGACCACCAACCTGGTCCTCTTGGAATACCTGCTCAGCAAGGGCGTGCCGCTCGCGAACATCGGGGGCGGCTTCCGGCGCGATGGCTCGGGCAAGATCATCTCCGCCGGCAAGTACACGCCCTTCGGCCACATCGACTACCAGCAGATCGTCGCGGAGATCAAACAGTTCGCCGCCTCGGGCGACGCCTGCGTCATCTCCACGCTGAATGGCGACACCAACGTGCCGTTCTTCAAGGAGTACGCCGCATCCGGCCTAACCTCCGAGACTTGCCCCGTCGTCTCCTTCTCTATCTCGGAGGACGAATTCCGCGGTCTGCCGGCGGACAAGCTGGTCGGACAACTCGGGTGCTGGACCTACTTCCAGTCGTTGAACACCCCCGCGAACAAGAAGTTCGTCGCCGACTTCCAGACGTGGCTTAAGAAGAGCAACGTGCCCGGGCTGGTGAAGGAAGGTCGCGTCACCTGCTCCCCGATGGTGCTAAGCTACGTGGGCGTCTATATCTGGAAGGCGGCCGTCGAAAAGGCCGGCTCCTTCGAAGTCGACAAGGTGCGGGCGGCTTGGAAGTCAGGCCTCACCTTCGACGGACCGGGCGGCAAGGTGACCACGCAAAAGAACATGCACCTAACTAAGAACGTCTACATCGGTGAGACCCGTGCCGACGGTCAGTTCAAGATCGTGAGCTCCTTTGACAACGTGTACGGCGAGCCCTGGCTGAAGGGGAAATTCAAGTAAGTCGCACTGGGCCTGAACCCACCACCGGGGCGGACGCCGATAACGTCCGCCCCTTTTTTCTGGCATGATTCCAGCATTCCGGCCGGCACTCGATGAAGGCACTTCTGCTCCTCCCCTGCCTGCTGGCGTTCTTCGCGAACGCAACGGTTTGGGCGGCCGAATCGGCAAGCCCGCGCGCCCTCGTCGCCCGCGCCGCGGCCGAATCGGAGCGAGCCCAGACCCGGCAACTCCTCTCCGCCGCCGTGGGCCGGGCGGACGAAACGGTGGCTCCCCTGCTGGATGCGTGGCGCCGGGACACCCTGTTCCTCCACTCCCGGGCCGACGGCGGCCGCATCGCGGTGTTGCTCTCGGGCGAGAAGGATGATCGCGGGGCCCAATCCGCCCTGCGGGCCGACGACGGCCAGCCGTTGCAGGACGAGGCCGGCCGCCCGATGCGGTTGGTAGCAGCCGACCTTCCCACGGCTGAGCACGACGCGAGCCTGCGCCGAACGATGAAGGCAATCTTAGATTTGGCGGAACTGGCGGCGGCGGATCCGGGCCGCCGAACCCGCTCGGTCCGAAACCTCGGTCTCGCGCAAGATGTCGAGAAGCTGCCAGTGTTGCTCGCGCGGGAGACGGTCGAATCAGCGCCGGAGGTCCGCCGGGCGCTCCGGGAGGCAATCGCCCTGCTCCGCTTGAAGGACCCCCGAGAGGAGATTCGCATCACGGCGCTGCAGGAACTGCAGGCCGTCTCCTCGCTGGCCACGGCCGATGTGCTGGCCCGCGTTATCCAAGAGGAATCGGCGGCGGGCAATCGGCGCGCCTTGGAGGCGGCCCGGAAGGCGCAACAGGCGGTGGAATGGCACCGCACGAAGGTGGATTTCGCCGGCACCCTTTTCCGCGGACTAAGCCTCGGCAGCATTCTCCTCGTGGCCGCGCTCGGGCTCGCGATCACCTTCGGGCTGATGCGCGTGATCAATATGGCCCACGGGGAGCTCATCGCCGTGGGAGCTTACACCACCTATCTCACGCAGGCTTTCTTCGGCTCTGGAATGACCCTCCCCTGCTTCGGCTTGAGCCTCCCGGTTCCAGGCCTGCAACTCGCCGGTAGTTCTCGGGAAGCCTACTTCATCGCGGCCCTGCCCGCCAGCTTCCTCGCGGCCGCCACCGCCGGCCTCGTGCTGGAACGGGGCATCATCCGCTTCCTTTATCGCCGGCCACTTGAGAGCCTGCTCGCCACCTGGGGCGTCTCCCTCGTGTTGCAGCAGGCTCTCCGCCTGATCTTCGGTCCCAACAACGTCCAAGTTTCGAGTCCCTCCTACCTCAGCGGCAACTGGCTGGTCGGAGATGTGATCCTCGGCTGGAACCGTGTCTTTGTGATCGGCTTCGCCCTGCTCATCGTGCTCGGCATGGGGCTGGTCCTGACCCGCAGCTCCCTTGGCCTCCTGATCCGCGCCTCGATGCAGAACCGCACGATGGCAGCTTGCCTAGGGGTTCGCACCGAGCGAGTGAACGCGCTCACGTTCGCCCTCGGCAGCGGCCTCGCTGGGCTTGCGGGAGCCTTCCTGAGCCAGATTGGCAATGTGGGCCCCTCGCTCGGTCAGGGCTACATTATCGACTCTTTCATGGTGGTCGTGGTGGGTGGGGTCGGCAGTCTCGGGGGCACCATCTTGAGTGCGTTCGGTATCGGAGGTATTGATCAGGTCCTGCAGCAATACCTACCGCTGGTCGCTCCGGGCCTCGCCTGGGTGCCCGGGATCGGCGGCTTCCTCCAGAATCTCGCGCAGGACGCCGCCGTTTTCGGCAAGATTCTGGTGCTCGCTGGTATCATCCTCTTCCTGCAATGGCGGCCCGCCGGGCTATTCTCGCCGCGTAGCCGCACCCTGGACGAATGACCTTCTCCACCCGCCCCGCTCCCCGGCTGGGAACCATGCTGCTCCTCGCGCTGGGTGCTGCCCTCGTGGTCGTGCTGCCCCTGCTGCACGCTACCGGGCTCCTCAGCAGCTTCACGCTTAGCGTCTGGGGCAAGTACCTGTGCTACGCCCTGCTCGCCCTCTCCGTGGATCTGCTCTGGGGGCACACCGGTCTGCTTTCGCTCGGACAGGCCCTCTTCTTCACCCTAGGTGGCTACCTGCACGGGATGTACCTAATGCGAATGATCGGCGAGCTGGGACAGTACCGCAAACCGATCCCCGATTTCCTCGTGTTTCTCGGCTGGGAACGACTGCCCGCCTTCTGGGAACCCTTCGCGAGCTTCCCCTTCGCGATTGCGATGGTATTTCTCATCCCCGGCTTGGTCGCCTTCGGCTTCGGCTACCTCGCCTTCCGCTCCCGCGTGAAAGGCGTGTACTTCTCCATCCTGACCCAGGCGCTGACCTACGCGGCCTCGATCATGTTCTTCCGCAATAACCTCCTCCTGGGGGGCAACAACGGGTTCACCGATTTCAAGTTCATCCTCGGCTACCGCCTCGACGACCCCGGGACCACCCGCGCGCTTTACGTCGCCTCCGCCGTTGCCCTCCTCCTCGCGGTTGCGTTCTGCCGCTGGCTGCGGAGCACCAAATTCGGGCTCGTGCAGCACGCCATCCGTGACGGCGAGAACCGGGTGCTCTTCAGCGGCTACGCGGCAGTGCACTTCAAGCTCTTCGTCTTCGTGGTCGCCGCCCTCATGGCCGCCGTCGGCGGGGCGCTTTACACTCCCCAAGTTGGCATCATAAACCCGGGGGAGATGCAGCCCGAGAAATCCCTCGAGGCAGTCGTCTGGGTCGCCCTAGGGGGCCGAGGAACCCTGCTGGGCCCCGCCCTTGGAGCCGTCAGCGTCAACGCGCTCAAAAGCTGGGCCACGCGCGCCTACCCGGACCTCTGGCTCATCCTGCTCGGCGGAATTTTCGTGCTCGCCGTCCTTTTTCTCCCCGGCGGGCTGGTCAGCCTGCCCGCTCGCCTGCGCGCCCTGTTCTCCCGGCGCCCCTCCTCCTGAAATGCCTCATCCCCTGCTCACCGTGGAAGACGTGGCCAAGGCCTACGACGGCTTTCAGGCCATCTCCAACCTCAACTTTTACCTTTTCCCCGGGGAGCTGCGCACGGTCATCGGTCCGAACGGGGCAGGCAAATCGACCTTCTTCGACCTGCTCACGGGCCGGGCGAAGCCCGACCGTGGCCGCCTCGAGTTCGGGACGGATCCCGCCGCCTCACACGACCTCGCCGCGCTTTCCGAGCACGAGATCAACCGGCTCGGCATTGGTCGGAAATTTCAGACCCCGAGCGTCTACGCGTACCACTCGGTCTGGGAAAACCTCTTGCTTTCCCTCCGCGGCCCCCGCGGGGTCTTCGCCGCCCTCTTCCAGCGGACCGGTCCGGCCGACCACGCGCGCATTGAAGATCTACTGGAACTGATTCGCCTCGGCGAAAAGCGTCACTGGCAGGCCGGACTTCTTTCCCACGGGGAGAAACAGTGGCTGGAACTGGGGATGCTCCTCGCGCAGGAACCTAAGGTCCTGCTGATCGACGAGCCCGCCGCCGGCATGACCGACGAGGAAACGTACCGGACCGGTGAACTCCTCCTCTCCCTCGCCGGCCGCCACAGCCTCATCGTGATTGAGCACGACATGACCTTCGTGAGGCAGATCGCGCGGCAAGGGCAGGTGACGGTGCTGCACCAGGGCAGCGTGCTCTGCGAGGGCCGCTTTGAGGAGGTGCAGTCCGACCCCAAGGTCCGCGAGGTCTACCTCGGCCGGGGCAAACACGACCGGGGATGACCCCGCTCCTCGAAATTTCCGGCCTGGAAACCCACCTCGGTGGCTCCCGCATCCTCCGCGGGGTCAACCTGACGGTGGGGCCTGGCGAGATCGTGGCGCTGATGGGCCGCAACGGAGTCGGCAAGAGCACGACCCTGCGCTCCGTCACCGGCGTGGTCCCGGTGCACGCGGGCAGCATCCGACTTGCCGGGCGCGAGCTGCGGGGACTGCCGCCAGACGAAAGGGCGCGGGCCGGCATCGGCTATGTGCCTCAGGGGCGGGACATTTTCCCCCATCTCACCGTGGAGGAGAATCTGCGGGTCGGCCTTGTGGTGCACGGCCGCCGCGGGCCCGCCGCGCGCGCCGCCTTGGACCGCGTCTATAGGCTTTTCCCCGTGCTCCGCGAGATGCTCGGGCGCAAGGGGGGCGTACTTTCCGGTGGCCAGCAGCAGCAGCTCGCGATCGGGCGTGCCTTGCTGACCGATCCGCAGCTACTCATCCTCGATGAGCCTACGGAAGGGATTCAGCCGTCGATCATCGAACAAATCGGAGACACCCTGCGCCGTCTGCGCCAAGAGGGCCTGGAACCTGATCCGACACACGAGATCCGCCACGCCCTGCAGGAGCTCAAGCGCGAGGGCTGGCTGGCCATTCTTCTGGTTGAGCAGTTTGTTGATTTTTGCCGCGAGTGCGCAGATCGCTTCTACGCAATGGACCGCGGGGCGGTGGTCGCCGCCGGGACCGTCCAAGAACTCACGGACGACGTGGTGCGCCGCCATCTTCAGGTCTGAATCCTTTCCTCCATGCACCTGACCCCGCGCGAACGAGAGAAACTGTTAGTCGTGGTAGCCGCCGATCTGGCGCGCCGGCGGCAAGCCCGCGGTTTGAAACTGAACCATCCCGAGGCTGTGGCCATCATCACCAGCGAGATTCTCGAGGGCGCGCGGGACGGGCGCAGCGTAGCCGAGCTGATGAGCCTTGGCACGCGGATCCTCACGGCCGCGGACGTGATGCCCGGGATCCCCAGCTTGATCCCGGAAGTGCAGGTCGAGGCGACCTTCCCCGATGGCACCAAACTAGTCACCGTCCATCAACCCATCCGCTGAACCATGATCCCCGGAGAAATCATCCCGGCTGAGGGCCCGGCGCTCGCCGCCAATTCCGGCCTCCCCACCTTTCGCCTCGAGGTCACCCACACGGGGGACCGGCCGGTGCAGGTCGGTTCTCATTACCATTTCGCCGAAACCAACTCCGCGCTCCGCTTCGACCGCTCCTCGGCCCGCGGCTTCCGGCTCAACATCCCGGCCGGCACCGCCGTCCGGTTCGAAGCCGGGGACACCCGGATGGTGGAGCTGGTCGCCCTCGCCGGCGGCCGGGAGGTCCACGGTCTGAACGCGCTGATCAACGGCCGCCTCGATCCCTGACCCATGCCCCTGCAACTCTCCCGCCGGCAGTACGCCGAGATGTTCGGTCCCACGGTCGGCGACCGCGTGCGGCTCGCCGACACCGACCTTTTTGTCGAGGTGGAGCGCGACCTGGTGGCCGTGGCTGGGTATGGTAACGAAATCAAATTTGGTGGCGGCAAGGTCATCCGCGACGGGATGGGACAGTCGCCGACGGCGCGAGATGCCGAGTGTCTCGACTTGGTGATCACCAACGCCCTCATCCTCGATGCGCGCCTGGGGGTGGTGAAGGCCGACATTGGCATCAAGCACGGCCGGATCGTGGGCATCGGACACGCGGGCAACCCCGGCATCCAATCCGGCCTCGGTTCGGCTTACCCTGACCCTGCGACCGGCCGCCTTGATCCGATGACGGTGGGCGCGGCGACGGAGGTCATCGCCGGCGAGGGGCGGATCATCACCGCCGGAGGCATCGACACCCACGTCCACTTCATCTGTCCGCAGCAGATCGACGAGGCCCTGAGTTCCGGCGTGACTACGCTCCTTGGGGGAGGCACGGGGCCCGCCCACGGAACTCTCGCCACCACCTGCACCCCAGGCCGATGGAACCTTCATCGGATGCTCGAGGCCGCCGAGGCCTATCCGGTAAACCTCGGCTTCCTTGGTAAGGGCAACTGCAGCACCCCTGATCCGCTGCGAGAACAGATCGTCGCCGGGGCGATCGGGCTCAAACTCCATGAGGACTGGGGCACCACGCCCGCCGCCATCGACACCTGCCTGGGCGTCGCGGACGAACTCGATGTCCAGGTGGCCATCCACACCGACACGCTGAATGAATCCGGATACCTCGACGACACCCTCCGGGCATTCCGCGGCCGCACAATTCACACGTTCCATTCGGAAGGAGCCGGCGGCGGGCACGCGCCGGACATCATCCGCGTCTGCGGGGAGCCGAACGTCCTGCCTTCCTCCACCAACCCCACCCGGCCGTTCACGGTTAACACCGTGGATGAGCACCTCGACATGCTGATGGTCTGCCATCACCTCGATTCGAGGATCCCGGAGGATGTGGCGTTCGCAGAGTCGCGTATCCGGCCCGAGACCATCGCAGCGGAGGATCGCCTGCACGACCTCGGCGCCATCTCGATCATGTCATCGGACTCCCAGGCGATGGGCCGCGTTGGGGAGGTAATCCTCCGGACCTGGCAGACGGCGCACAAGATGAAGGTCCAATTCGGCAACTTGGGCGATCCAGCCCATCCCACCGCGGATAATTTCCGGGTCCTTCGCTATCTCGCCAAATACACGGTCAACCCCGCCGTGGCGCACGGCATCAGCCACCTCGTGGGATCGGTCGCGGTGGGTCAGCTGGCCGATCTGGTCATCTTCCGGCCGGCCCTTTTCGGGGTTAAACCAGAAACCGTGCTCAAGGGGGGCTTCATCGCTTGGGCAAATATGGGGGATCCGAACGCCTCGATCCCCACCCCGCAGCCCACGTTCTACCGGCCCCAATTCGGAGCGGCGGGAGCGGCGCTGGCCTCCACCTCCCTGACCTTCGTGAGCGCCGCCGCCCTCCAGGCCGGCAGCCTGGCGGGTCTCGGCCTGCGCAGGCGTCTCGAGCCTGTCCGTGGCTGCCGCCAGCTGGGCAAGCGGGATATGGTGCTCAACGCCGCGCTGCCGCGGATCGAGGTTGATCCGGAAACCTACGAGGTGCGCGCGGACGGTGAGCTTTTGCGCTGCGAACCAGCCCGGGAACTGCCGCTGGCCCAACGCTACTTCTTGTTCTAGGCCCGGACGCGTTGTTCACTGGCTTATGCAGCTGATCACCGGCCCCTTGGCCTCCAGCGACCCCAACTTACCGGAGATCGCCATCCCGGTGGATCGCCAGACCCTCGCGAAGCGTCTCTGGCGCGGCACAGCCGATGACGGGCGGGAGTTCGGCTGCGAGCTTACGTGCCCGCTGCGGCACGGCGACGTCCTGCAGGAAACCTCCTCCGCCCGCTACGTGGTGCGCCAAGCGGAGGAGCCCGTGGTCGAGGTTGATCTCAACCTCGCCCCCTCGGCCGCGGCAGGCATCGGCTGGGCCATCGGCAACCTTCACTTAGAACTCGCCGCGGAGCCGCAGCGCCTGCTTGCCCCGGATGAACCGGCCGTGCGGCAGCTGCTTGAACGCCTGAAGGTCCCGTTCCGGACCGCGCGGGCCGTCTTTCGGCCCGGCCGATTCAGTCGCGGCGCCCAGCCCAGCCATGAACTCGGCCCCAGCCATCGGCATTGAGGAGATCCCGGCCTGGTTACCTGGCCTCCTGCAAACCTGCGACTCCGCCTATCCCACCGGAGGCTACGCCCACTCCGGGGGCCTTGAGGGTTTGGTCCAGGCGGGAGTAGTGCGCGATACGGTCTCGCTCGAGCGACATCTGCAGGAGGTCATCCTGCCGGCGCTCCGCCAAGTTGAACTGCCCCTCGCCGCCCAAGCGTGGCGCGCCCTCGCCCGACCGGACTGGGAACGCGTGGGCGAGCTTTGCTTTCTTTCCTCCGCACTCCGGCCTGCCCAGGAGTTGCGGCTGGCGGCGGAAAACACCTGTCGTCAGCGGGTCGAACTGCTCGCCCACTTGCACCCCAACAGCCTCGCCACCGCCTTTCACGCTGAGTCGGTGCGGCACCGCTGGCCCGGCGCTCAACCCATTGCGTCCGCCCTAGAAGGACGCCTCTGGGGCGCTCCCGAGGAGGCGGTCCTCGTGAGCCTCGGGTACGGCACCCTCGCGGGCTCCCTCGCGGCCGCGATGAAGCTCCTGCGCATCGGGCAGAATGCCGTCCAAGGGCTGCTCACCACGGCCCTGCGCGAATTACCCGCCGCCATCGCCACCGCCCGCCAATTGCGGGATGCGGAGATGGGTTGGTTCAATCCCTGGCTTGAAATCACCTCCGCCCGCCATGAATCCGCCGACCACCGCATGTTCATCTCCTAGCCCGGGCCGTCGCCCCCCGCGCATCGGAATCGGAGGTCCCGTGGGCTCCGGCAAAACCATGCTCTGCCTGCGTCTTTGTCAGGCCCTCCGCGATCGCCTCTCGCTCGGCGTAGTGACGAACGACATCTACTGTTCCGAGGACGCGGATTTTCTCCGCCAGCAGAGTGCCCTCGAGCCCGGGCGCATCCGCGGGGTCGAGACCGGAGGCTGCCCGCACACCGCGATCCGCGACGACACCACGATGAACGAGCAGGCCTGCCGTGAACTGGAGACCCGCTTTCCCGACCTACAACTGCTGCTGGTCGAGAGCGGCGGCGACAATCTCACCGCCACCTTCTCGCCCGAACTCGTGGACGCGTTCATCTATGTGATTGACGTGGCCGAAGGGGATAAGATGCCCCGTAAGGGAGGGCCGGCCATCCGGCACAGCGATCTTCTGCTGATCAACAAGATCGATCTCGCACCCCTGGTCGGGGCCGACCTCGGCGTGATGGATCGGGATGCGCGCCGCCAACGGGGGAACCGGCCGTTTCTGTTCTGCGACCTCAAACGGCACCATAATCTGCCGGCGGTGCTCGACTGGATTGAGCACCACGTGCTGTTCGCGGCCGCGGCCCGCACCGCGGAGCCCCCGCGCCATGGCTAAGCTTGCCGGCCATCTCAACTTCCGCGCCGTCCAGCGGGCGGATGGCCAAACCGTCTTACAGGATCAGTCCTTCCGGGCCCCCTTTCATCTCAGCAAACCATACTGGGATCCGGGGGCCCGCATCCTAATGGTCCAAGTCGTAAATCAGACGGCCGGAATCCTCGCCGGGGACGAGCTCGAGGTGCGCCTCGGGGTGGAGCGTGGCGCCGCTCTCATCGTCACCACGCCCGGAGCCAGCCGGGTGTTCACCATGCGCCACGGCGCGGCCGTGGCCCGCCAGCAGATCTCAGTTGCGGACGACGCGTGGCTCGAATGGATTCCCGAGCCACTGGTCACGCATCGCGAATCCACGTTTCAGCAAATCACCCGTCTGGAACTCGGGGCCACCGCGGCCCTTTTCTACGCGGACCAATGGATTCCCGGGCGGCTGGGTCACGGGGAGGCGTGGGCCTGGAGCCAGCTAGAACTGCACCTCGAGGTCTGTCAGACGAACCGGCTCGTGCTCTGCGAGCGCATGGCGGCCTCCGGACCGGAGCTCCGCGAACTAGCCGCCTTCCACGGATCCGGTAAAGACGCGTGCTTCCTGAACGCGATTTTGGCGGGCCCAGCTCTCGGTCCCGCGGAAGGAAC
>VHCI01000066.1 GCA_016871775.1 Verrucomicrobiota bacterium
TGCTGACGGTCTGGAAGCGAGAAATTCCTTGTGTTAGACGGGCTCTTTAAGGCATTGGTCTAGTCCCCTGTGCCGTTGCGCAAGCTTTCCTCGTTCCCGTTCCTTCCGGGAGTGTTTTTCTCGCTGGTCCCTACGCTCTTCTTGAGGGCGCAGGACGTGGCGAGCGTAGTCGGCACGGTCGCGTTTCCCGTCGGTGAAAACCGCATGATTTCCGTCGGAGTTCCGCTGGTTCGTCCAGCGGTGGCTGCTGGAATAGTGGAGTCGGTGGACTCAGGCGGGATTACGATCGTTAGTGGCGAAGGAACCCCTCAGACGTTCACCCGAGACCTGCTGGAAGGATCCTCGTACTACTTGGAAGTGGTTAGCCATCGCGATGGTTCCTCTAGTACGGCTTTAGGGCACCGTTTCGAAATTGATGAGTCTGCCACGAAGGCCCGATCCGCGGGGAGGGTAGTTCTCGGAGATTCCCATCTTAACACGCTCGAAAAGAGTAATTTAGCCATTATCGTTGGTCATCGAGTGGTGGTTCGACCCCACTGGACACTCGCCGGTGTTTTTGGAACAGGTACTGCGAGTTCCTTGAATTCTGCGATCAACCCCGCAGAGGCGGATCAGGTGTATTTTTCCACGGCAAAAGGTCTTTCCGTCTTCTACTTTCGAGACGGGGTTTCACCGCAGTGGCGATCGCTGGCCACGGGCCCGGTTAATCAGGACGGCGCCATCATTCCGCCCGGCGTTGGGGTGTTCTTCAAGCGGCAGAAAAACGCCGCAACCTTCACCGTCGTAGGCGAAGTGCGCGCCGGTCGCTTCGTCCGCAGTCCGGTTTCCTCCGGACAATTGATCGTATCCGGTTTTCCGGTGTCAGCGTCGCTCGCGGACCTCCGTTTGCTAGCGGTGGCGGGCTTGACCTCCGGTGCAACAGCGGAGGTTGCAGATCAGGTTTTCAGGTGGGATGGAGCGGCCTTCGAGGGCTTCTTTTTGAGGGCTGGATCTGCGCCCGCTTGGCAAAAAGCCGCCCTCGATAACCTCGACTATTCCGGTGCCAAGCTGCTCGAGGCGTCATCGGCAATTCTGGTCAGGCTCAAGTCCGGTCCGCTCGCCCCGCTCGTCCAGTCCGTGCCTTTCTCCCTGTGAACATACGATCGCTCTCTGTCCTCGCCGGGGGCCTCATCTCCGCGTCCCTCGGCTTGGGACAACAGACGATCGGCATTACCAGTGCGGGAGGTAGCGGCGGCAAAGGAACCTATTCCAACGGCGACGCATGGCCGGTTTCCCCAACGTTCTTTTTTGAAGTTGGCGTCTTCAAGGCCGGTTTCGACCCAGCTATTGATCCAAAATCTTCGTGGTCAACGGCTTGGGTTCCTCTATCGACCGGAGATGCTGACGCGGTGAACTCCTGGTTTTCCGACGCGGGGGCCAATTATTTTTCCGTGACGGGGTCGAGCGTCCAAGCCTCGGGAGCCGAAATTGGAAGTCGTTTGTATGTATGGGGTTATAATAGTAAATCCCTGGTTTCGGCTCCGGAATGGATTCTCCTGACCAACCCAGCCTGGCAACTACAGACCCCAGTTCTCCCGCAGGTCAGCCTGTTTAACACTTCGGATGCAGGAACCGTGGCGGTGTTGGGGATGCTCGCCAACGGAGGCCGGGACATGATTTCGGCTCCAGCCACCACCGGGTTTGATATCCGTTTTGCCACCGGCGACGTGATGGTTGCTGCGGGGAGCGTCGCAACGCTGCGCGTCGAGGCTTTGGGAGACGGTCTGGTCTACCAGTGGTTCGAGGGTCAGCGCGGCGATGTTTCCAAGCCCCTAGCGGGCCAGACCAAGACAGTTTTTTCCCTTTCTTCGGTGCAGGGAACCCGCAGTTTCTGGGTTCGCGTGACCTCCGGGGCGCGCTCCCTGGATAGTCGGGCTATGACCGTCACCGGTTCCGCGACGGGCCCGCAGATTTCCGCCCGTCAGGAAGTGGGAAGTTTTGGATACATCCCGGGCGGCCGGGTGGCGATCAAAGTCGGGGCGGAACTCGCCGCCGCATTTTCGCAGCTGGATTTTTCCATCCTTCTACCCACCGACTGGTCCTTCGTAAGCGACGATTCGCAGCGCGCAACTCATCGGCCTGTCGCGGGTGACCGGGGCATCCTTGAGTGGACCTGGTCGTCGCCGGCGGTGCCTGCGCCGTCGTTCAATGTCGTTCTGGCCGTACCTTCCGGGACCTCAGGTATGCCTTCGCTCACCACCATGGTTTCCGGCTTGCGGGATGGCGTAACGCATCAAGTCCTGGCCAGATCCGACCCGTTGTTCGTTCCCGCCGGCCCCACGTTTCATTCCGCGGACGTGGACCGCAATAGTCGGATCAATCTGGTGGAACTCACTCGCGTGATTGAGCTTTACGGCACGAGATCTGTGCAGGTTCGTACTGGCGCTTACCGGGCCGACGTAACAGGGGAGGACGGCTTCGCGCCCGATGTGAATCGGGTAAGCGGCGTCACCGCGGTGCCGACCATCCCGCACACCGCGGACTTCAACCGCGACGGATGCATCAACCTCCTCGAGCTCACGCGGGTGATCGAGCTTTACAACCAGCGTTCCGGGGCCGTCCGCACCGGCGCGTACTTCGCGCGGGGCGATACCGAGGACGGCTTCGTGCCGGGATCCAAGTGAACGCTTCCGCCCAACGGTGATGACGACTTTCGTTAACTCGATCCGGTTTACCTGGCGGTCCGCTTCCTCTGCTTCGCGAGGTCTTTCCCGCTTCACGGGCACGTTGCTCCTCGCGGTTTTCGCGATGGTGGGGGCGCCGCTCCATGCGCAGTGGAAAACAGAAAGCTACCCGCTGATTGTCGGATGGAACGCGATCTGGCTTTCGCTCGAGCCGGCGGTGACCACGATCGACAGCGCTTTGTCGGACCGGCCTGAGATCCAGGAGGTTTGGCGTTGGAATCCGCCGAGCGGCCCGCAGTTCACGACGGACCCGAGCACACCTTCCCAGACCGATCCGGCCTGGAGCGTCTGGCGTCGCGGGGCGCCCTCCCAGTCGACGTTGTTCTCCTTCACTCCCAACGCGGCTTATTTGATGAAGGTGGCCGATGGCTTCACCTCGGTGACGCTCACGCTCAAGGGTCGCCCCGTTTTGCCTAATTACCGTTGGACCACGAGCGGGGTGAATTTCGTCGGATTTCCGACCGCGTCACCAGCGCCGACCTTCTCGCAGTTCCTCGCGCAGAGCGCCGCGTTGGCCGACACCACCAATATTCTGAAGTACGTGGGCGGCCCCCTTGTCAGCAGCGGGACCTCCGATCCCAATTACGTCTCTTCCGGCACGTCCATTCCCAACTCCGCCCGCAATCCCCAGTTGGTGAATCCACCGACGGAGCGGGTCACGCGCGGCGTGGCCTACTGGGTGCAGGCCACCAAGTATTCGGACTACTACGGACCGGTCGCCGTGTCGCTGGCTGATCAGCGCGGGCTCAATTTCGGTCGAAGCGGCCTCGTGCTGAAGCTTAATCTTCGCAATAAGACCGCAGCGCAGCCGCTCACGATCTCCCTTTCGCTGCTGGCATCCGAGACGCCCCCCTCGATCACCGCAGGCACCGCCTTGATGGGGGCCGATGCCGCAACCGCGGGGAAGGTTACGGGGATCAATCCCGACATCAATAATACCCTAATTTATGCGTCCCCGCCGACCGTGACGATCTCCGCGCCCTCGGCGGGTACTCGTGCCACCGCGACGGCCGTCCTATCGGCGGGTGGCACCATTTCATCCTTCATCATCACGAACAACGGGGCGGGTTATGGTGCAACCACGCCGACGGTGTCGGTGGTCCCCACGATCACTGGTACTATTCCGCTCAAGGTCAGAGGTGCGTTGGATGCGAATGGAAATGAGTTCACGTACTCAAATCTGACGGTGGGCTCGGCGGCGCATACCGTCACGCTTCCGGCCGGCCAGTCGACGGACGTGGTTCTGGTGGTAGACCGGGTCGCGATGGGCGGGACCCCCGGCCAACTCTTTGCCGGTCTGCTGCGGGTCACCGACTCTCTGGGTCAGATTAGTGTGGATCTCCCGGTTTCGGCAGTGGCAAGCGACCTCAACGGACTTTGGTCGGGCGTGGCGGTCATATCTGACGTATCCCAGATCGAAGGAAATGCGGCGGTGGTTCCGGTGCGTGCGACGGCCAGCGCCGTCGCTAGTGGTGGGAAGGTGACTGAGATCTCGCTGAATAACTCCGGGATGTTCTACACCACGGTTCCGACGGTAACCATCAGCGGCGGCGGCGGATCCGGAGCGACGGCCTCGGTGGTGGTGTTGCCTAACGGAAGGCTGCAGCAGCTCACTTTGACCAACGGTGGATCTGGTTACACCTCGAACCCCACCGTAACCATTGCGCCGCCGACGGGCCGGCCCGGACAGGTTCCCGCCTCTTTCTCTGTTCCGCTGCTGCTGCATCGAGATTCAGCGGGCCCGACTCGTCTGGTACAGCAGGTCTTCATTGCCTCGCAATCTTCGGGCGTGCTCCTGGCCGCGGCCGAGAGTTTATTGCCGGTTGGGGTCAAGGCTTCGGGTCGCATGAGCGTCGCCTCATTGCCAGCTGGTACGGTTCGCAGCGCAACTTCCGGCGCGATCGGCCGCTCCGGATCATCGGTTTTTGAGATCCTGCTCGATTACGACTCCGACTCCAACCCATTCGTGCATCGTTTCCATCCGGACCACGATAATCTCGACGCCAGGTTCGAGACCAAGCTTCCAGCTGGAAGGGAGTCACTCACGGTGAAACGCACCGTCACACTCGAGTTTCTGCCCTCTGTAGCCGGAGTGACCGATCCCTCCTGGGGCTCGACGATGCTGGGGGGAACTTACACCGAAGTGGTTGAAGGCCTCCGGCCGGTTCCCATCACGATTTCCGGCAGTTTTGTCATCAACCGCGTTTCGGACGTCGCCTCTCTGATTCTTCCCTAACCCTGCATTCCCGTCATGAAAACCAGCGCAGCACTTCTTATCCTCTCGATCGCCGCTGCCGGCTTCACCATCGCTGCCCGCGCTCAAGCCGTGCAGGGCGCACCCGGCTCCATCGATTACCAAGGCAAGGCGCTCGATGCCACGGGTAACGTCTTGGCGCCGACCACCCCCACGAATTACGAGATGAGGTTCAAGATTTACGACGCTCAGGAGGGCGGTGCGGTGATCTGGTCGGAAAAGCAGGTCGTGACCGTCAGCAAAGGGCTCTTCTCCGTGCGTCTCGGCGAAGGCACGACGCTCTCCCCGGCCGAAGGCACCATCGCGCAGTCCAACCTGCCGGGTGCGTTCGATGGCAAGGGTCGTTTCCTCGGAGTGACCATCGTCATCCCCGGCCAGACCCCGGCGGAAATCCTGCCGCGGTTGGCTTTTCTCGGCACGCCGTTCGCCTACGTCGCGAACAAGAGTATCTCCGCGGAACGGTTGGTTCTGGCTAGTTCGACGGCAGCCGGGTCGTCGGTCAATCTAGCGCAGGTTTCCTATGTTTCGCAGGAGGTGACGGCTACTGCCGCGACGCCGAGCGACACCGCCCGCTCGATCGTCATCAACTCGCCATCCTCCGGCACCACTATCACGCTGCCTGGAGCCATGGCCACCCGGCGTGAGTACCTCGTGATCAAGCGCGATGCGGGAACCGACCCCGATATCGTTAAGGCCCCGGCTGGCGGTACACTCAATGGGGTGACTGACGGCGTGATCCGTTTGAAGGTTCAGGGTGAGAGCGTTCTAGTGCAGAGCATCAGCGCCAACGACTGGTGGGTCACCGCCGACACGAGGGACAAGACGCCGGTCGGCACCATCGTAGCGTTTGCCGGCGATGACACCCCCCCTGGTTACGTTTGGTGTAACGGGGCTTCGCTCTCTCGCACGGACGCTCGTTACATTGAGCTTTTCGCCAAACTTTCGACGGCCAGCGGCCAGACAGTCTCGCCTCGCTGGGGTTACGTCGATGCCACCACTTTTCGGGTGCCGGACCTGCGGGGGGTATTCCTGCGGGGAGTCGACTCGGGGCGGGGCCAAGATCCCGACGTCAATTCCCGCACAGCTGCGTATCCCAATGGGAGCACGGGTGGAGTGGTTGGGTCCTATCAAGACTCCGACACCAAAGCCCATCAGCATAATGTTTCTCTCTCGGGAAACACGGGTGATGTCGGCGGCCACAATCATGGTGCGAACGCCAACCCAGGCGAGCGGGGACTTATTCGCCGATCAGCCTCCAGCGATGGAAATACCACGACTGACGGAGCTGACACAGGGGGGAGGGGAAATGAGCCAGACGTCGTGAATGCTCCCAGCGCTATTCCTTTTGATGGAGGGCATAACCACTCGATTTCTCTTTCCGGGGTCAGCTCCGCAACGGGCGGAAATGAATCCCGGCCTAAGAACGTATACGTGCATTACTTCATCAAGTACTGACGCGCTCCATCATCAGGCTCAGCGACCCGGAACGCTCATTGCTATGCGCCGTAACCACCTTTGTCCACGGGGACTGCTCAGACTGTTTGTCGTGGGGGCGACCATCGCTTGGGGTCAGACGCCTCCGTCGCTGGAGAACGACGTCCGCAATATCCTCAGCCAGCAGCCGGCGTCGGCCTGGCCGCCTCCGCCGCCGTCCATTGTCTCGGATCCGCGTACTCCTACCGCGAACCAGTTTCGTGCGGGGACGGTGATCGGAGGCTGGCAGACCACGCGTATTTTCAATCGAGGAGGAATGATCGAAAACGGGGGTTTCGAACTTCCAGCCGTTTCCTCCTATCAGTACTCTCCAACGGCTGCCAGTGCCTCTTGGACGTTTGAAAACAACGCGGGTGTGGCAACCAAGGGCGATTGGTTTGGGCTGGATGCTCCTGAAGGACGCCAGGGGGCTTTTTTTCAGAACGCCAATTCCTCGGCACGGCAAGGGGTGTCGCTGAATTCCGGAACCTACAAGGTGGTCTTCAAGGCCATCAGCCGGCACGTCACTCCGGCCAATCCTCTCCAAGTTTATCTCACCGCCTCTTCAGCTTCGACCCCTGTGCTCGTGGCAAGCGTCGCCCAATCAGCGCTTTCCTCTTCGGAATGGAGGGTCTTTGAGTCCTCCCAAGTCACCGTAGCATCTGCGGGTTCATACACCCTTCGCATCGTCGGTTTGGGAGTGAGCGGGGTGGCAGATGTGGCGACTGTGGTGGACGATGTTCGCATCCTGCTCGTGTCCACCCCCAGCGTCGTGGTCGCCGGTAGTGCTAGCCAAACGGCTGGGTCCACCTCGCTGCTCCTCCCCAAGGGAGTTCCTTACGCAAACGGTGCTCCGGTCGCCAACCAAGGCGTGCAGGTGGAATACGTGCGGATATCGACCCCCTTGGTCGCGAGGCAGGTGGGTTTCGCGCTGGGGGACGTTATCCCGCCGCCTGCATTCTCCGTGGCGGGCGTCGCCCTCACTGAAGACCAGAAAAAATCGTTCTTCCTTCCCAACCCAGTCAACGCCACCAGCGAACGGTTTTACTACAGCAAGCACGCGCAACAAGTGTACGCGACCCAACCGGGTGTGGTTGAAATCACCTGGCAGGAGCGCGCCTCCGGAGCGCAAGTCACCCGGCAATACGTGGTTTCCGCCTCACCCTCCAAGCCGGTGCGGCGGGTTTACTGGACGGAAAATGGTTTCAACGGGCCGGTCATCCAGATCCCGACCTCGCGGGTTTCCACCGTCAACGTCGTCTACAACTCCCTGTTTCCGGCGACCGTGGCCGAGGCCTATGTGCGTCCGGGGGAGGTCGCGAACCCTTCCGCCAACTCCAACCTCCCTCCTGAAAAGCGCACTTTGTGGTTCAGCACCCTCGATAACGCGCTTCACGCCTACAACCAGGAGGGGCGCGTGTTCATCGAGTTGCTGGGCTCCGCGAAGGCCGGCAACCCCGATGAGCGCGAGTCCCTCGGCACCGAGATTGTCGAGGTGATCAAAGAGGCGCGGCCCGAGTTCGTGCGCGTGGCAATCGGCGATCAGGTTCTCCCTCCCGGAGGAGAAACCACTCTTCTGGAGCGGGTGGTGGCGGGGTTGAACACGACCGCTCCGCAGGAACCTTTCCTCTACCAGTACTATTCTGCCGGGTCGCCGCGCTCACGGCTTTTCGCGGTGCGCCAAACCACCCAGTTGCTTTCGGGTGGAGTCGAGATCCCGAGCAACGAGGTGCTGATCTACTGGATGGAACTCGGCAACCTGAGCATCCAATGGCCGAATACGTATGCGGGTTACGCGTTCAACTGGCCAACGGATCTGCCCCGCTATTCCATCTATGCCCGGTCCCTCGATCCCAGCGCGGACACGGCGGTCCAGTTAAGTTCGGGTAACAGCGCGACGCTGGTTTATCAGGACGACCCGTCCTTGGCGCATGCACGACTGGGATCTGATTACCGGTTCTACACGACAGTCACAGCCGCCAATCCCACCGGGAGATCCCTGATCCGCTACACCAGTGGCGACGAGATTTGGTTCGAACGGGTTTACTCCAAACTCGACACCACCTTCACGGAATTCGCAGCGCCCATCACGGTGAATGTGGGATCGCGAATCGGCGCTCCCGCTGGAACCTCGAGCGCGGTCGGCTACATCCGCACTGCCAGTGGCACCGCCTACAACCCCAAGGCTTACAAAAACCCCTTCGAGGTCGGTTTCACGGAGGCGGCCAAGGGCGCGATTATCGGCGTTAACGCCTTGGCGGGCAACGATGAGCTGGAAGTCTGGTGGTACACGGCGAGCGCGCCGGCCAGCGCCGGCATCAGCCCCACGCTGTGGCCCTCGATGGTGCGGAAGTACAAACTGACGTGGCCCTCAAGTCCGGCGGAGATCGTGCTCGCGAGTAACGCGGGTTCGGGCGACCTGCCGAGTCTCCAGGCCAAAGGCAGCATTTATGTGCAGAACAATCGTTCCCTGCTTGGCTATAACCCCAACGAGGAGCACGCCTTGATGCTGAACGGTCGGGCTTGGGCGCTCCGCGACGACCTTAATCGCACCGACTCCTCCCAGGCCTTCGTGCTCATCGACTACACTGAGGCGGATGACATTCCAGCGATGGCGGTGTTCAAGGTGCTGCGGGAAAAGGCAGTGGAGGGGAAAACCTTCTCGTACATCGCCGAGGCCGGAAAAGTTCTGCAGGCGCCGATGCCGTTGCCCCTCCTGCCGTTACCAACGCTCCCATCCGGCGTCAGCTCGTGGAACACCTACTTCGACACCGCCCCGCTATGGTTCCCCGCCTATCAGGCGCCGGAGATTGTCGCGAACCACGAGGTGCGGGCGGGAACGACCGCCGCGCCGGTCTCCGCCGACGCGCCCGCGAAGACGGACCTCACTTGGAGCCAAACCAATGATGATGCGCCGCGCTACGGGGAGTTCACGTTCCTCGATCGCAAGGGCACCACGTGGGTTTACCGGGGCATGCACAACGAGGCGCGGACCGCCTCTTTCACCATGCGGTACTTCTACCGGACCCAGGAGGGATTCCATTTTCCTGAATTGGGCAACAACCAGCCTACGGTGGGAACCGTCGTACCCTACATCCGCAAGACCGCGACCGACAGTCCGGTGAAGGGAGAACCCATAGCGGTACGCTTCACCCCCGTCTGGCCGGCTTCGGCTCCGGAACTTCGGGTGGGCGAATCGCTCATGACGCCTAAGTACGGTCTGCCCGCGGTCCGGGGGCAGACGAGCGCCGAGGTCATCTACCAGCAATCGATCGCCAAGGATACCGCGGGCCTGCAAACCAGCGTCTCCCTCCACGACCCGACCCGGGCCAAGGTTTACCCCCTCGGTTCGGCTCTCAGCAAAATCCCGGGCAGCGCCGCGACGGACGTCTATATGGGCAAGACGTATTTCACGCGGCTGCCGCCGCACCTGCGCGAGCGTTTCCATTTTGACCCCAATCGTGGTGCGAAAGGCAGTTTGGTCCTGATCGGTCAGTTCAAGGATGAGGTGCTGGGAGACGACTACCTGCTGCTCAATCGGCTAAGCTCAGCCGACTCGAACGCCCTGAAGGAATTGGTATCCAGCGCCGATTCAGACCGGACCGCATGGAACACCGCGATCGACGGGCTCAGCACACGCTTGGAGACCTTCAAAGAAAACCCGGTGAAGAAGGGTACCTACATCGTGGATACTCCGAAAAACCGCGATGTGCTTCCGGGTCAGCTCGCCTCGATCGACAACGACGACACGGCGGTCGACTCCTATGCCGTCACAGCGGTCGGTGGCGGACAGGGATTCGTCGTCATGGTTGTCGGCAACGGCCGGGCCTTCACGCCCATCGACGAGCCGGTGTCGGTCCACGTTTTCAAAGTGGTACCGCCGCTCTACCGCGGCGAATTGAAGGTCGTTCAGTCCGCGAACCCGCTGGATGAAAAGCTCACGCTGCGTCATTCCAGCGATTTCGGCGGCGACGCCGCCGGCTACGACTTCGAGTGGATGTACGCGCCGCCGGTGGACGGAGCTTCGCCGCCGCTTTTCACGTTCTCCCGGCAGCTGGTGTTGGGCGACTCGACGAGCTGGCAGCTCTATCGCCAGCCTCCGTCGAATTACCGGGATCTCCGCGCGTTGGAGGTTAATCCCGACGCCAGCCCGAAGCCCGCGCCTTTCAGCGCTGCAACCTTGGTGGCCACGCCTGCCTCGTTTGCGGTCCGCGACTCCGGTGATACCGCTGATCACGGCATCACGCTGCCGCAGGCCGTTTTCCGGAAAGAGTTCGCCGTCGCCGGAACACTGCCTCTTCGCGCCTATCTGAGCGTGGAGATCGGGAGCCGCGACGCCGCAGAGGTCTTCGTCAATCAAGCCAAGGTGGCGGTGATTAATCGTGCGAGCGGAAACACTCTAAATTCCTCGATTCCGCAAGGCTCCTCTTACTCCCCGTTACGGCTCGTTTACGAGATACCGGCCCAAATCCTGAAGGGCGGTCGGAACGTGGTCACGCTGGAGCTTTACTCCGACGCCGACGTCAACGCGGCCTCGACCGTCAATGTCCGCATCGAGAGCACCCAGATGACGCCGACCACCAACGGCTGGGTGAAGCTGGCCGCGGCGACCGACGAGGCCGCCGGCCTGCTTTCCGGCTCCATCCGCGGCAAGAGCCAGCATGTCATCCAAGGCAATAGCATCCTGACGTTGACGGATAATTATTTCACGATGCGGTACCGCGCGCGCGAAAGCTCGAATGCCGCGTTCGCCAACAACGCCGGATGGTCGCAATGGGTGGATCCGCAATTGGCGGAGGGTTGGATCAAGCGGGCGCTGGCGGGCCTCAATCCCTTCCAGCAGCGCGTTACGAATCTCTTCAGCAACGAGATCAACACCGACGTGAGCTTGGTGCAGCAGGCGGGCCGGCGCTGGGAAGGCGACGTGGCCCTAAACCTTTCCAACATCAACAGTTTCGGCCTGATTGAGATTTACGAGACGATCCTCCGGCGCGGCAAGGGACTGAGTATCGAGGGCACGCCCGCCATCAATTACGGCGCGGCCAACGACGCTCTGCTGCTGGCGGCCGGCTACCTCTCGGACCTTTACATGATTCTCGGCAATGAAGCCTATGCCGATGCCGCCAACCCCACGATCGCGTTCGCGACCGACAGCGGGTCAGCCTACGGCGCGGCGTCCACCTCGCTGTTCGCGTTCAAGGGGCAGCTCGCAACGGTGCTGGATGAGGAGCTCACCCTGTTGCGTGGCCGCGATAATTCACTGCAACCCGGGACGCGGATCAATCCGGTCTATAATCGCCTCATCTGGAACTACACGCGGGGCATCGACTCGGGGGAGGCGGTGTACGCCTTGAATTATAACATCAAGGATATGGATGGGGATGGCGTGGTCGGCGCGACCGATGCGGCGGCGCTCTATCCTCAGGGCCATGGTGACGCTTACGGCCACTACCTGACGGCGCTCACCGTATACTACACGCTGCTGGCCAATCCGAATTTCTCTTGGGCTCCCCGGGCCGAGGCGGTGACGGTCCTCGGCAAGCCGGTATCGGTCGACTACATGGACGAGCGCAAGTTCGCCGCGGCGGCGGTCGCCGTGGCCCGGACCGCGGCGCAGATCACCGATCTTACCTACCGGCAGAACTACGACGCCGCCTCAACTACCTCATGGAATTATCTCTCCGACGGGAAAGTCACCAGTGGTACCACCCGGCGGTGGGGGGTGGACGATTGGGCGGTGCGAGGCTGGCAGGGGGCCTACTTCAATTGGATTACCGGCAACTCGATGCTCCCGGCGGTTGATCCGGACCCGTCCCACGAGGGGATCCAGAAGATCGACCGGACGACGGTGAACGAGCTGCGGGAACTGATCAGCCAGGCCTCGTCATTGCAGCAGACGCTCAGCAATGCCGATGGCCGGCTCAACCCGCTCGGGCTGGCCTCCGGCGCCCTCGCCTTCGACATCTCGGCCGCGGATGTGGACAAGGGCATGACTCACTTCGAGCAGATTTACGCCCGCGCCACGCAGACTCTGCAAAACACCATCTCGGCCTTCGAAAACGCTCGAACCTCCACGCAGTTCCTTCGTCAACAGGAGGATAGCCTGGCATCCCTGCGCAGCGCCATCCAGCAGCAGGAAGTGGCTTACACCAACCAGCTGATCGAGTTGTACGGCAGCCCCTACGCCGACGACATCGGCCCGGGTAAGACTTATGTGCAGGGTTACGCCGGTCCGGACCTGCTCCACTACGGCTATGTTGATGCTCCCGAAGGCATGGTCACCAAGGAAACAAAGGAATTCCAACTTCTGGTGAGTCCAAGTTTCGACGACGCCAATCCAGCCACCATTAATTACAACGCCTCCAGGACAGTTAGCTATAGGTTGGATCCGGTCGGGTCCATGGTAAAGCCGTCGGATTGGAGCGGCCGCCGGTCCAGTCCGGGTAGAATTCAGACCGCTTTATCCGAATTATTCCTTGCGCGACTCGCCCTTTTCCAAGGCCTCAACCAGTACTCGTCTTTGAAGGATCAGATGGAGAGTCGGGTGGCCCTCTTCCAGGCTGCCGTCAGCCGAAATTCCGAGCTGACCGCACGCATGGAGACCTTCCAAGGGGTTCTGACCACGCTGGAAGTCATTCAACAGGCCCTGCTTATCAAACAAAAGGTAGCGGAGATTACCCTGGAGGTGGGTAACGTCGTCTTGGATGCCGCGATAGAAGCTCCACCCAGGGTGGTAGGTTTAGCAAACGACGCCACCTCGGGGGTCCGGGCGGCCCTGATTGCGACGAAAGCTACGCAACGGGGCACCTTGGGATCGACGATAAGAGGCCTGGAAGTGTCAGCCCGCGTGCTGGACCAACTGAAAACCTCCTTGGCGCGACTAAAGGAAATCGAGGATGCGAAAACGGCTTGGACCGAAGAGTACAAGCAGTTAGTCTACCTCTTGAAGGAGGCCTTGGGTGCCGCCGTTGACCAGCAACCGGTAGTAGACTCTCTCCTTCGCCGCTACGACCAGGCTAATCGAGACGTTCGCACACTCGTTGCCCAGGGCGACCGGGTTCAAGCGGAGCGAGAAGCCTTCCGGAAGCGTTCGGCCGCCCTGATCCAAGGCTACCGCACCAAGGACTACGCGTTCCGCGCGTTCCGCGACGAGGCGCTCGAAAAGTACAAGCAACTCTTCGAGTTGTCCGCCCGTTACTCGTATCTGGCGGCAAACGCCTACGACTACGAGACCGGCTTGCTCGACCCTTCCGGCAACTCCGCGGCGGCGGCGTTTCTCTCCAAGATCATCAAGGCCCGCTCGCCGGGCGTTGTCCTGAACAGCGTGCCGCAGTTCGGCGGAGCCTCGACTGGCGACCCTGGTTTGGCCGGTGCGCTCGCCCAGCTCAACGGAGACTGGAGTGTCGTGAAGCCGCGCTTGGGCTTCACCAACCCCGACCGCTACCGGACCACCTTCTCGCTGCGCACCGAAAACTTCCGCATCGTGCAGGGCGCGCAGGGCGACGCGGCTTGGCGCGAGGTTCTGCTGGGAGCGTGGAGGGAGAACCTGCTCGATGATCAGGACGCCGCCCGCTACTGCTTGAATCTCGGTTACACCACCGGGATGGCCGTGCCCGGGTTTATCATTGAGTTTAGCACGTCGGTCATGCCCGGGCTGAACTTCTTCGGCAAACCGCTGCTTGGCGGTGATAGCGCTTACAGTGTGTCCAGTTTCGCCACCAAGATCCGCAGCGCCGGCGTCGCCTTCAGTGGCTACGTGGGGATGGCTAGCCCCACCTCCACCTCGGGGGTGCTGTCCGGCACGGGTTCGACCACTCCTACAGATCCCTATACCGCGTTCAGCGACACCTCGGCGCTCAGCGCGACGCCCTATGTTTATCTGGTGGCCGCGGGTGTGGACTCGATCCGCTCTCCGCTGGAAAAAGCGAGCGTAGTTCGCGCGTGGAATGTCAGCGACCAAGCGATCCCGCTGCCCTTCAACATCAGCCAGAAGGACTACGCCAAGACCACGACATGGAATGCTTCAATGTCGCTAGCCGAGAAGTTCACCGTCCGTCAGCATCAGGCCTTCCGAGCGGTTCCGGACAGCGCCGTGTTTTCCAGCCAGCCGGGCTTCACCAACGCCCGCCTGATCGGCCGATCGGTTTGGAACAACCGTTGGAAGCTGATCATTCCGGGGGAGACGCTGCTCTCGGATGGCAAGCGCGGCATGCAGATCTTCGCCGACCGCGTGAAGGACATTAAGATCTACCTCGAAACCTACTCCACCTCGGGGAACTGACGATGACCCATCGAAGCGTCCTTCATTCCGTCGCGTTGGGTCTCGCCGCCGTAATCCTGCCGGTCGCCCACGCCTATCCGCCCGCGCCGGACCACGTGATCTTCGGCACCGTGCGCGACGAGCGCGGCAAGGCCCTCGTCAAAGGAGAGGGCGTGATCATCGCCTACGCCGGTACGACCGAGCTGGTTCGCTCCACCTCGAACGACCTGGGTGACGAGGGGATCAATTACCTCCTCCGGATCCCGATGGATGCCGGGCGCCTTGGGTCGGTTTACAAGCCGTCGGCCGTCCTGCCGGCCAGTTCGATCACTTTCCGCGTCATCATCGGCAACGTCTCCAATATCCCCATCCAAGTTTCGCGGGTCGCCCACACGATCGGGGAGCCGGGCGGGCGGACGCGCCTTGATCTCACTCTAGGTGTCGACAGTGACGGCGACGGCTTGCCCGACGGTTGGGAGCGTTCCCTGATCGGCCGGGACTCATCGGGGCGGCTGAAAACCTTGGCGGACGTGAGGCCCGGGGATGACGCCGATGGCGACGGCCTTACCAACCTGCAGGAGTTCCTGCTCGGAACCTACCCGCTCGACAAACTCGATGGCGTTTCCCTTTCGATTGTCGCGGTGGAGAATGGGCGAGCGCGCCTGCGCTTCGCGACGATTCCCGGCCGCGTTTACACCATCAGGTCGTCCACGGAGCTGATCACCTGGACTGCGCAGAACTTCGCGCTCAGCGCCTCGGCCCCGGGCCTCCAGGGTTCCTTCCCGGGCACGGGCATCACCTTGGTGGATGTGTGGGCCCCGTTGCCGCCTGGGGGATCGGCGTTCTACCGGATCTATGCCAAGTAGGATATGGGGAAAACTTCCGCCAGCTCTTGTTTTTATCGTGGCCGCTTGCATTCAGAGTCTGGGCGTCGAGTCGGGGGATCACCGGGCTTCCGCGGAGACGGCCGAGATCAAGGAAACTGAGTTGCGGGACGGGATGGTTTTCCGCTCCGGATCGCAGGCTCCCTTCGACGGCGTGCTGGTGGAAAACTGGACCGCCGCGCGCCGAAAGGCCGAGGTGCCGGTGCGTAGCGGCAAAGTCCACGGCGTGACCCGCGGCTGGTACCAGAACGGGTCCCGCGAGGTGGAGGAAACCTTCCGCAGCGGCGTGAGCCATGGCTGGCGCACTCGCTGGCACTCCAACGGGGTGATCAAGTCGCAGGTCTGGATTCAGCATGGCACCCTCTGCGGCGCCTTTCGCGAATGGCATCCCAACGGTCGCCTCGCCCGCGTGACGCCTTTGAAGGCGGGCCGGGCCGACGGCACGGTGCGTGAATGGGAGCCGGATGGCAGCCGCGGTGGCGTCGCTAGGGTGAGGGATGGAAAACCGGTGGGTCGCGAATGAACGGAAAAGGACCATGCGCCTCCGCTGGATCAAGGGAATCTCTAGTTCCTGCAGGTCCTGTCCGGGAATCTGCTCTCGCGAAGGGGAAAATTGGGCGTTGGACCCGCATGAAGGCGGCTTCGCTGGTGCTCATTGCGCTATGCGCCAAGCCGACACTTCTGGCGCAAAACTCCGCGCCGACGTTGGGGGCCATCACGAAGAGCGGGACGGAAGACACGACCACGACCTTCGCGGCGACGGACTTCACGGCGCCGTACAATGACGTCGAAGGCACGGCGCTGGCCAGCATCACGGTGGTGACGCTGCCGGCGACGGGAACCTTGAAGCTCGGAAACGTCGCCGTCACCGCCGGCCAGGTGATCGCGGCGGCGAACCTCGGGACCCTGACCTACGCGCCGGCGGCGCACGAGAACGGGGCGAAGACGTTTACGGTCACCGCCTCCGATGGCGCGCTGTCCTCGGCCGCCGCGACGGTGACGATCAACCTGGCGGCGGTGAACGACGCGCCGATGTTCTTTCGGGACGGCTCGTCGGCTGAACGCGCCGCCGCTTCGGCCACCGAGATCAAGAACTGGTCCGGGACAAACACCAACGGAGTCTATTGGATTCTCGTCAATGGCGTGGCAACCCAGGTCTACTGCATCATGGACAGCGCTATCGACGGCGGAGGCTGGATGCTCGCGATGAAAGGCGCCAACACCGGAAGCACGTTCAACTACGCATCGAACCATTGGACTACCACTACCACTTTGAATGCGGGCAGTGCGTTCCTCCGGGGCAACAGTTCAACCGTGAACGAGGACGCGAAGTTTGATGTCTTTAATTACGCGCCGGCGGAGAAGGTGATGGCGATCTTCCCGGATGTGCCGGGGGCGAACCGCGGAGGCGCGGTTTCCGGGCAATCCTACGGGTTCATCTGGATCGAGAACATGCCCGCTCCGGCCAACACGACGAGTTACGCCGGCCGACCAGCCCAGGGCAATTACTTGGGGAAGACATTGCGGGAATTATTCGCCGGAGGTGAGAAGATTTTCATTCGCGACGCGGCGGCGGCGAGCCCGTACCGCGCCGCGGGCCCGGGTGTTTTCTCGACGCAAACCGATGTGCGCTTTTTCGGTTTCAATTATCAAAGCGCCAATGGCTCGAACCGGGCCCGCTTTGGCTTTGGTTGGAACGAAAACGGCGGCGGTCTCTACCCCGATGGGAATGAGCAATCCAACGACGTTTCGGGCGGAATAGGCATCGATCGGCAAAACTGGTCCGCAGGTGACTTCATCGGCTGCTGTCAAAATTCAACGGGCCTGAACCGCAGGATGCAGTTCGAGCTCTACGTCAAATCGGTTGCTAGCAATGAGGTCGTGGCCACGCGGCAGGTACCGATGGCTGTTTACCCGGGACTCTCGATAGAAGATCCTGACAGCGCCACGCTCGCTTCCGCGACCGTATCCATCACCGGGGGCTTCGTGGGCAGCGAGGATGCGTTGGATTATGTCAACGCCGCGAGCCACGGGAACATCGCGGGAAGTTACAATGCGGCGACGGGCGTACTGACACTTACCTCCGCGCAGGCGCAGGCGACGCTGGCCCAGTGGCAGGCGGCCCTGCGGTCGGTCACCTACACCAACACCTCCGGCGCGCCCAACACCGCGAACCGCACGGTGAGCTTTGTGATCAACGATGGCCTATCTCCCGGCCCCGCCTCGAATGTGACCGTCAAGATCGCCCTGAGGGTCACATATGATACCAAGGGTGGCAGCTTGCTCGCCGCAGGAACGACGGTTTCCGGCGGCACGATCACCTCGAGCCCGGGCAGTCCCACGCGGTCGGGCTACAGTTTTGCCGGCTGGGCCTTGCCGGGCTCGCCGGCGGACCCCGGGTCGCTGACCGGCCTGTACTCTCGCTTCAAGGCGATCGATTACAATTCCTCGGCAAAGGTGTGGGCGGACTCTTCTGGCAACGCCCGGAACATCACCTCTGCCAAGATCGGGGGAACCCCAATTCTCAGCTACAGCGCCGCCGTTAATGGCAATGCGGTGAGTTTCCCGGTGGTGGC